>JAJAZG010000283.1 GCA_026785865.1 Pseudanabaena sp. CAN_BIN31 | reverse complement strand
TTACCCTTTTTGTTTTTTTTATTTTTTAAAAACCCCACCCCAAAACCGGGGGGCCCCCCGGCCGGGGGCCGCCACAGCTTTTTGGGCTTAGTCTTTATCGAGATCGTAAAGAACTTATAAGGCGATCTCCGTATCGATTGATATACTTAAAACTTGCCTCAATAAACAAACTGGTGGCACTTTATGGCGCTCAAAATTGGTAGGCTAGAAATTGGGTATCGCTTGCTGATTTCTTTAACAGCGATCGCGATCGCCTATGGATGGTTAGGCGCTAGTTTATGTACATTATGGCGCTACGGCAATTATCCGATCGCAGGTTTATTACTGACGCTTGCCATCACTGCCATATTTGCCATACCTCAAAGTTTGGGCGGACTTCTAGCCGCGATCGCTGCCATAGTTACGGTCTATTGGCAGTCCTCAAATATCACCTACAGCTTAATTACGGCGATCGCCTGTTTAGCACTTTACTTACTAGGTTTCCAAGACCTGCGTTACCATCCAGACGCAGACAAAAAATTATCCATTCTTGAGATTGTCGCCACAGTAATTACGATCGCCTTTACCGTGGCGATCGCCCTAATAGTTTCACAGACTCCATCAAGCTGGTTAACTAGTGCGGCTATTGGGGCGATCGCAGGAGCGATTACCTTAGTCGGTAAGCAATTAAAATATATCGATCTATCTGAAAAATCAATTTGGCGATTATTCGGCATCATTAATGGTAGTAGCTTAGCGATTGGTTTTGCGATTAGGGCGATTTTATACGCGATCGTTAAAGAGCCACAGCTATACTGATGCACTGCCATAAACCCAATTTTTGCTTCTACCTTGGGTAGTATATTGCTGTCAGGTTGGTAAAAGTGTATGTCTAATTCCAAGCAAAGCCGCAAAATTAATCGTTTTTTCGCCGAGTTTATTGCCAAGTTAAGAAAATGGCTAAATAAAATCGGTAGCCCAATTCGTATTAGTCGGCGTTTTGTGCGAAAACTATTTGGTGCAACGAAAGGACAACGCAAAGGTAGTACGGCTGGCTTTGTCTTACCAACTGTGACTTTGGTGACTTTGATTGTCACTTTATTAGTAGTAACAACTGTTTCGCGATCGTCTGAGCGGGCGCAAACTGCTTCTAATGCTCGGACAGAACAAGTTTTCAAAAGTGCGGCTACTCCTGTCATTGATCGCGCTAGGGCAAAGATTGACGCACTCTTAAATGATGGCAAATTACCGCGTACTACGCCACCTGAAGCAACATTAGATAGTGTCATCACTAGCGACAGTGGTAAGTACACCTTGCCCGACGAAACTCGCTTGCAGCTAGTTTATGATTTTCGTAAGCCTGCGCCTGCCTCGACTGCTTCGGCTGCTGAGATCTCTAGTGCTGCCATAATCCCTGACCAAAAAATCAATGCATCTAGCAGCAACAAGATTGAAGAAAAAGAATACGTATCAACTGCATGGAAGTTCCCAATTGATACTAACAACAATGGGAAATTTGACTCTTATGGCATATATAGCATTCTTTTTCGTGCGCGTCCTCCATCAGTTACTGCCCGCCCCACTGTGCCGATTGAGTCAAGAACCTTACCAATGGATGAGACTACCCTGACAGGGACTTGTACTCAAGCTAGTAGTTCAAGTAATGTTGCTAGTGATGGTGGCTGGACACTCTCTAGCGACAATCGACTCAAAAAGTCATTTTTTGTTTATGCAGTTACCGTTCCTATTACTGATGCTGCTAGTTTCCCATCAGAACTAACGACTGCTCAAAAAGCTGCATCCTACGAAGTTTATAGCGGAGCAACTTCGATCAGTGCTGTTGAGTTACAGCAAGATCGCGCTAGATTACCTCAAAACAATAATGCAGTTTTCTTTGAAGGCGACTTGGATTTGGTTAATGTAGCAACATTCCGTATTAATGGAAGAATTTACACCGCAGGCAGTCTGATGGTGGGTACTCTCAAAAACTTCGATTTCCCAATTTCATTCTACCAAGTTAGCAGTTCTGGAGGTTCTCCTTCTAATGGAATCACTGAAGATTCTAAGCTATTTGGTTCTTGCTATTATGAGAAAAAAAATAGTGAAATCGTGGTTGCAGGTCAGTTGGTAGAAGGTGATGCAGTTTCTAGCGATACTGCAACATTGTCTAATACTGCCCCAGTCAAGGTCGATCTGTTCTTTAAGGCTGGTGCTGGTGTGCCGCCAAACAATGTGACTGGTGGACAGGTGACAATTGACGAAACAAATCAGAGTGTTACGGACTCAAGTTCTAGAATCGCACTCAATGAATTTGCATATAATAATCGTATTTCTGCACTAGTGACTGATGCGATAACGATTAACGGTGGGGTTTCAATACCTTCCACGATCTCTTCAAGTTTTAAGTCTAGCGATCTTATCTACGCCACTACCAGTACCAAAGATCCAACTTCTGTTCAAGAAGATCTAGTCAAACGGATTCAGGATGAAGCGCTATCTTCACAAGCAGAAGTAAATACTGCTAGACGTGCTGCTTTTACAAGCTATTTTAGTGAACGCACTCGCAAAGTTTCTTTTGGTCAAGTTTCTAATACTGACATTGAGACTTTCATTCCAACAACTTCAACAACGTCACCTTTGCTAACTCGAATTCCTGTAGTTCCTGTAGCTGGACAACCTAGTGAACTAGTACCGCCAATTGATTGGATGTTGCCGCTCTTCACCAATACTGAGTTTGGGCAAGGTGTTGGCAGTTTCAGCTTCTCGTCGGGAGCTGGTTTTGATGGTAAAGGGGCGATATCAGATTCAACAACTAAGGGATTTACACTAAAGACGACAGGAAGCAAACTTAGTCTTAGCGCAAGCGACCCTAGTATTGTTGCGAAAAGTAACGAAGCGCTATTGGGCGATCGCGTATTAGTTGGTAATGGATTACCTGCACAATGGCTCAAGAAAAGTGATATCACAGGTCAATTGGAGTTTGTGGGAAATACAGTAAATAATGCAATAAATAACGCTACAACCTCTGGAACTACTAGCGCGGCAACTTGGGATAACGCAACGACCGAACGCTATCGCAACACGCGCTCTCTTACGCTTAGCAGCCTTGGCGTGACTGATCGCGGTGGCTTCTGGGAAATCTCTGCGGCTCTCGATCCTTCAATTGCTGACCCAACCGCGCCGACTTCTGTAACTGCTGAAGTATCGCCGAGAACTGGTGGATTGCGCGTTGTCACCAATGCAGGTATTTACAGCCGTCGTCCTGAAGACACCTTTTTGCCACGATTCCGAACTGGAGTGGCAGACGATCCTGCAACTTCAACTGTGGATGAGTCCAGTATGCCAATCTGGAATGGTCAACCCATTAACAATCCGATCACTTCTGTTGACGAAACAAAGTTTGCTTCACCGCGTACAGCCGCAGATACTAATACAGATAGGGAGCGGTCACCCCGCAACTATGTAGTTTGGCCAGACTCGATGCCAATGACATCGGTAAATGCCATCACGGATCAACGCAAAGGCGATCTACAAATGCGAGCAACAGCGATCTACCACTATAAATATGATGCTTATAATGCGATCGGCACACCAAATGATTATCAAGCACCTATTGCCTGCGTCAGTAGTTACTATGACCCCTCAACCCCAACTACTGCCAAAAATGCATCAACTGCGCCATGGAATGGTGCTGCTGGAGGACGCTCTAACAACGGGCTTGTTTACAAAGTTGGGTTTACTGCAAACAATATCGACTTTAGTGGTATTACGCTTACAAATGGAGTCTTTAGTGCTACTACAAATGGAGTCTTTAGCGAAGCTGCCAGACAGCCCTCTGACTCGACTAATACTGCTACCAGCTATCGAGATAAACTAGCCTATCAAGCCAATTTAATTTTTCCTAACGGTAGATTTGCTAATGAGCCATTACGAGATGTCATCACCAAACTCCTTCCCACTACCGCACCAAAGCTAACTTTATCTCAACAATCTACACTCGACTCTAATCTCTGTGCCTTACAGATTCTCAACGGTACAGCTGTTCTTGCCAATGCTAGTTCTACTTCTGCAACGATCGCTATATCCTCAGTGGCAGGGACAACGGCGCTAACCTCAGCAGAGATACCTCATGGAGCTTTCCGTGAGAGCGCTTTCCTTGATGGGCGAGAAGTTAAATCGCTTAATCGCAACGAATCTTTGATCGAAGCTGCTAATGGCAATAATCCTCGCGACGCTAGTGGTACTTTTACTACTACTGGCAATGGGTTGGCTAATGTCGCCAAAAATCGCGGTGACTTATACGATCTAGAGATGGAACAGCGCCAACCTGTGGAAATTCGCGCCACTGACATTGACATGGATCGTTTGAGAGGCTCAAAAATAGTAGGTGGTTTAAACAAAACAGGCGTTGATACAGACTATTTACTATCCTACAGTGGAATTGTCTATGCGACTCGCGAGGATGCACTCGCAGATCTCAGCTATTACGACATAGATGCAAATGGCGATCCGAAGCTAACTGATGACACAAAACGCAAAAATCTTAGTTCTACCGACTTTCTACTCGATCCAACTCGTAAACCCAGCAGCATCCGCTTAGTCAATGGCTATCGACTCTGGCGTAGCTCTCTAACTACGGCTAATCTCATCAATACAGATGGCTCAGGTACAACGGCGGCTGTATCTAATACTACTTATGCCAGCTTCCCTTGGACTGAGACAAATAAGGGGGAAAAGGGATTAACGCTTGTCTCCAATTTGCCAGTGTATGTCAAGGCTCAATTCGATCCGAGCAATCCAACTTCCACAACTATAGTTCCTAGCTTTAACAAGCACACCCGCGAAGAGTTTACTCAAACACTCCTAGATGATTGGTCTAATTTCTATAAACGCCATGCCGCTAATGGAGACTTAGACAAACTTGATCCTAACTTTGCCTGTCGCCCTAGACAGAATACTGGTTGTGCGCTAGGTGATGAGTGGCGACCTGCGACGGTGTTGGCTGATGCTGTTACGGTTTTATCTGCTAATTACCGTGATGGCTATCGCACTGATGGTGACTATGACTTGCGTAATAATGCGAATACTTCGACTAGTATCAATTGGCAATCTCAGCTAAACCAAACTTTACCGACATCTGACACTACTGGCATTAATCGAGATCCTCGCAAAGATAGTAGTTACGTTTTGGATATGCGCCGAGTTGGTTTGTTTAACAACAACTATGTCACCAGTTCCACTTGGCTAAATCCTGTCAACTCTGATGCTAAAACAGTCACTAGCTCAGATGTATGGCCTGGAGACCCCGATAATACCACCGCTCCAAACAATGGCAACCTTGCTAGTTACAATGCCAATGGTGTTACGCCAATTCAGCGCCGCGTCAGCTTTGGTGAATACGGCATGGAGATTTGTCGCAAGGTTCCTGCTAGTGAATGTACTTTCTCTGATTGGGTTAAGGATAGCGCAGGTACGACTACACTACCAGACTTTAGTTCTACAGTTCCTAGCGCAGTAACTACTCCGACTGGCGCACCTCGATATATCTCTAATGATGACTCTCGTTTTGCACGTCGTCTGTCATTCTTGAGATTTGATGACATTTATAAAGATGGCAATGAACAGCTTATCTTTGCAGGAAGCTGCACTGGCAGCCCTCCTGTATTTTGGCCAATGCCGATTGGGGTGACAAATGGTAACGTTGCCGCAGGATACACGTACCCACAGGTTATGGGGGGTCTTAGTACTCCTTTTGATGGAAGAGCTACTAACAACTATAGCTATGGCAATGTGCCATGTCCTGAGACGCGCATGACGGTTGAGCTAGGTAATGTAGGTCTTTCAAATAGTGCTGCCGACACAAAAAGTTCAAACTCAATTCCAAATAAGTTCGAGCAAAACAATCGAGATGCGACTGAAGGACGCAGAAGAAATCAAAATACTGGCGGTGCGCTCGAAACTCAGTTGGGTTCTACGAACTTACCCCAAGTTGTTTGGACAACAGATGCACAAGGTAACAGCATTGGTACACCTACTTCTAATACTGGTATTGTCACCAATAATTTTGACGTTGATTCGACTGTTTTGGCAGATAATCCACCAGCAGGAAATGGTTTCCGCAGTGACAACAATGCCGTCTACAGACGAGTCAACTTTGCGGTCAGACTCAACAACCGATCTTTGTTAGCTGATGCACAGACTATCCGAGTCAAGGTTACATTATTCCCTATCACTAGCACTGGTTCATATGCTGGCAATGTTGGTGATGCCTTCCCATTAATTACCGATGATTCTACTGGTACCACAACTAATACCAAAACTGACTTTCTTCGCGGTCTTTATAACGGTACTGGGGTGACTGTTGACTTGAAGAGAAAAAATGGTACGACTGTTAATGTACCTATTGGTGGACTTTATCCAGTAAATCCTAGTTCTCCTGCCACAGCGATCGCTACTGGCGATCCTGAAGATTCTCCATGTCCTAATACAAATGGAACAGACAATGAGCAATTCTGCACGGTCATTTCATGGACTGGACGCACCGCAGTTAACGTTCCTACAACTGCTAACGATAGAGATCCAGACACAAAAGTAGTTTCAGTATTGATTGTTCGAGATAGCGCTCCAGAAAAAGATAACGAACAATTTAGACTCAGTTTAGACAACCTCATAGGATCGGGCGTTTTTTATGCTGAAGGTGCTGCGGGCAACTATGCAACTAATACTACTAATCAGTCAATTCGTCTTGGACAGATATTAATCAATTCGCCTAATCAGTTAGCCTGTATTCCAATTGGTACTGCTTTACCACCCAATAGTAATTTAACCAATAATGATGATATTGAACAGCCTCCAGTTCAATGTTCACCTAGTGGCGGCGGTGGCGGTACTGGCGGTGGTGGTGGTAGGGTCTCGATTTCTCTACCTGTATTTGCTAGCTTGCCCAAGTCGTCGGCAATGCCATTCTTGATGATTGCGCCGCCTGCCGCAGCCTATCCATTCCCACACACATCTTCTACAGGCGCTAATACTAATATCGAATTTCGTCCATTTAAGCCACCATCGGATGTCGGCTTAGGTCTACAGGAAGGTGGTCGCTATGTTTGGGGCGATGATATTAATGAAAACAAAATTCTAGATGCAGGTGAGAGAACCGATATCTTCCCAAATATTCCACCTCGTCCAGGTCCTATCGGTGAAATCCCCATGTTGCCTGGTAACTTTGCTCGTGTGATTGATAATAGTAACGCCGAACAGATGACAAGAAACCGTCCTGCAAGCGTGTCTAGGACATTGTGGTATCGCACGTCTGGATCTGATGGTAACTACACAGGTGAAGGCGAAAATATTCTATATAACAGAGATAGAAATCTTTTCCTCAACCAACTAAGTTTCCCTTTCATTGGTAGTGGTAGCTCTGGTCAGCTAAGAGCTAACCTAAGCACTACAGGCAGTTTGATTTTGCCGAATACGCCTTGTATCAGATTAACTGATGGCACTGTGGACGATCGCTGTATTTCTAAGTCTTATCTCTTTGGTAAGAATACGCCAACTGACACCAGCACCACTTTACTCAATCTCAATCTTCCCTACAATCCTCACTTCCCATCAGATAATACTAGCGCTCGTAATATAACCAGTGGAACTCAGCCTGCAAGTAGCTTTGTGGTCTGTGGTGCTACTGGCAATACTCGTAAATATCAAGCGATCGAGCGTCCTGCATTAAGCAAAACGGATATCAGTGGTGATAAGTGCGCTCAAGCAGCAGACTCATCTGGTGAAGCAATCAGAAAATTTGTCGGCAGGCTGGTTACTACTACCACGACTACGGGTAATGGTTCTACCGCAGTTACGACAACAACCGTCACGGGCGGTTCTGGTTTACTGAGTCTCAGTCTTTTGCCTAGTGACGCTAGTTTTAAAGGCTTAAGACCAGACGTTACGAAGAAGAACGATGGGACGACAACGAGAGATCTTGGTAATGCTGTTAGCCCTAACACCAGCAATATTGATATGGCGTTAAGAGCAACTAATACCTACGCCAACAACAAGGTGAATGTATTTAGCTTTAATAATGCCACTGACAAAATAGGGACATTAGACAGTGGTACGCGTAACTTGACTGGCACGATTACGTTTAGAGCAAATTGTGCAGATCCTATAACGGGTCTTGATAGTCCTACATGTACGTCAACCAGCGTGCGCCGTGGACCTAGCCCAGTATTTATCATGAGAGGCGATCCTGATGAAAGTATTAACTTCAAGGGATTACAAATTAGATTAGATGGAGTCGATCCCAACAACATTTTCTGGGTTTCAGCACGTGTACAGAAAAGGCTAGAGGCTAAAACTAGTAGCGGGAATTTTGTACTTACTCCTGGAGATGGCAAAGATCCGCTCATAACGGTTGGTAGAAAAATAATTTTTTCAGACAAGTCAGATACAGTACCAGCCTAGGCTGTTGACTTTGTGCCTTTTTAGGCTGTTTTGGCTCATACAACTTCTGTGTCGTCAAGTAAGTCCGAAAATAAGGTTTTTCTTTTCGACAGCATAGATTGACCAAAAGCTTCAGCTAACCATGC
>JAJAZG010000282.1 GCA_026785865.1 Pseudanabaena sp. CAN_BIN31 | reverse complement strand
TTTAAGTTTGCGCTCTGACTTTCTAAGATATCGAGGATTCTCAACTACTTCACCTTGAGCATCGGTATAGAAATGGTTCAACCCAACATCTAAACCTGTTGCTCTCAAGCTAGGTGCGATCGCTTCCCTCCGATCAACATCAACACAAAACTGAGCATAGTAACCATCAGCACGGCGAACCAATCTGATACGTTTTATTTGCTCAATCTGGTAAAAATTTAGATCGCGAGAACCAACTAATTTGAGTCTGCCAATTTTAAAGCCATCAGTTAAACTTAGGTATTTCCGATCTTCGCTAAGCTTCCATCCAGATTGTTTATATTCAACCGAATTGCCACGTTTCTTGAATTTGGGAAATCCTTTTTTACCTGATACTTTCTTTTTGCAGTTGTCATAGAACCGAGAAATAGCTGACCATGCTCTTTCCGCACTTGATTGCCTTGCCTGAGAGCCAAGCTTGTGCGCGAAGTCAAACTCTTTGGCAAGCACTGCACAATGTGCTGAAAGGTCGCTTTTTCCTGCACCTTTGTTATCCATCCAGTATCTCAAAGCCTTGTTACGCACAAACAGAGCAGTACGAATTGCCTCATCAATGAGTGCGTACTGTTCTCTTTTGCCTTTTAACTTCGCTTCGAGAACTAACATGGTTAATTTAATTTTTACTCTTTATATTCTAAAGTGAGGCTTGCAGTAATTGACTGCTAATATAAAGAGATTAAAGGGAATAAATTCCCTCGTCCGATTTTCATCTCAGGTCTGAAGACACTGAGCTTTCAATCTCTCGTACTTTTCTGTAAAAAGCTAGAATCATAAAATAATCTTGTCATGAATGTTAAGCTACAGCTACCTTAAGTGAAAACTTTCACACAGGACTCATGCAAATATGGAAAAGCCATCCAAGCAAAAATATTCTGAATCCTCAAGAGGACAACGCATTGCCGATGTTGTTACATCCACTGTTGGGTCTTGGCGATTTATCATTATTCAAAGCTCTCTGCTAGGACTATGGATTCTTTTAAATATTATTAGCTGGATTAAGCATTGGGATGAATATCCTTTTATTCTTCTCAATCTCGCTCTAAGTTTTCAAGCTGCCTATGCAACTCCATTCATCCTGATGAGCCAAAATCGTCAGTCTGAGATTGATCGAGACAAAGCAAAGCAAGACCTTGATATCGATCTAAAAGCAGAAGAAGAGATTGAGTCTTTGCATCAGAAGATTGATAGTTTAAAAGATAAAGAGATCGCTGAACTTATTCATCTGCTTAACGTCCAGAATCAGTCAATTCAGCGTTTAGAAGAAATGCTAAGCCGTGAAATTAGGGCAAATCATCCTGAGCCACTTGCTGATGCTGTTGGTTAGGTTGGCAAAAAGCTATGCCAATCAGTCAAATATGATAGAAAATAGAAATTAGCTGTTTAATTACAAGTATCAAAAAAGTATCCATGAATTTTGAAGCCGAATTAAACTTGACACTCCGCGCTCGTTACCCCTTGATCTATATTCCTTCAGCAGAAGAAGAACGAGTCGAAGCGGTGATTAGCGACGTGGCGAAATCTTTAGGACGTAGCATATTTGTATGGGATTTTGTCGATGGCTATCAATCTAATCCCACTGACGCAGGGATGGGTAAGCGCAATCCTTTGCAAGCTTTAGAATTTGTGGATAAAATTCCTAAAGGTGCGGTGTTCGTGCTGCGGGATTTTGATCGCTTTCTTGATGATGTCGCGATCGCGCGCAAACTCAAAAATCTTGCCCGTAAGCTCAAAAGCGAAGCCCAAAATATTATTGTGCTAGCTTCACAGATTAATATTCCCGATAGTCTCAGTGAGTTTTTCTCGATTTTAGAATTTCCACTTCCGAACTCTGGCGAATTAAAAACCGAGATTGAACAAATTGCAAATTCTACTAATTTAGCGAATGATCTTCAACTAGATAAGCAGGCGATCGCGGATTTAGTCCGTGCTGGTCAAGGTTTGTCTCTAGAGCGGATTAGGCGCGTATTAGCCAAGGCGATCGCCGAACATGGCAGATTACGCCCCGAAGATGTGGAATTAATTCTCGAAGAAAAGCGCCAAAGTATTCGCCAAACCCAGATTTTAGAGTTCTATCCCTCGACGACCGAAATTAGCGATATTGGTGGTTTAGATAATCTCAAAGAATGGCTGTTACGGCGTGGTAGTTCATTTAGCGATCGCGCTCGTAAGTATGGATTGCCACATCCACGCGGCTTGCTGCTAGCAGGGATTCAAGGCACTGGCAAATCTCTCACTGCCAAAGCCATCTCCCATCATTGGCACTTACCACTATTACGGCTCGATGTCGGTCGTCTCTTTGCGGGATTAGTCGGCGAGAGTGAATCCCGTACCCGTCAAATGATTCAACTTGCTGAGGCACTTTCTCCTTGCGTATTATGGATTGATGAAATCGATAAAGCCTTCGCAGGAGCCGATGGACGCGGCGATTCGGGAACAACTAATCGCGTGTTTGGCACATTCCTCACATGGATGGCAGAAAAGACTTCGCCTGTATTCATCGTGGCGACTGCGAATAATATTCGCACTTTGCCACCTGAGCTTTTACGAAAAGGGCGATTTGATGAAGTATTTTTTGTGGGTT
>JAJAZG010000281.1 GCA_026785865.1 Pseudanabaena sp. CAN_BIN31 | reverse complement strand
GCGCAAGTCATGCTCAACTGGGTTTTATATGATTCTACGGTGTTCGGAACGAGCATCGTCAAATGTGGAGAGCCAAGCTCTACTCCATCCCCTGCTTATTGTGGCGGGATGGCGCAACTTGGTTCGGCGAAGCGTAAAAAACACTCCTTGCTCGATGGGAATTTAGAAACCCCATCCTCGCGTAGCAGGGTGGGGTAGTTCATTATAATCGTGTCATGGGTAAACAAATTAGGGAAGACCATCAGAGCGCGATCAATTACTACAATCGCGGTTATGCAAAAGAAAATTTAGGAGATAAGTATGGTGCGATCGCCGATTTCACTGAAGCGATTCGGATCAATTCTGATGAAGCATCTTACTACAATTGTCGCGGGGCAGTGAAGTCAGAGTTGGGAGACAAACATGGCGCGATCGCTGATTTTACTGAATCGATTCGGATCAATCCTGATGAAGTTTACTATTACTCTAAGCGCGGAGTAACGAAGTCAGAGTTAGGGGACAAAGATGGCGCGATCGCTGATTTCACTGAAGCGATTCGGATCAATCCTGATGATAATTATGCCTACTACTTGCGTGGGATAGCGAAATCAGATTTAAGAGACAAGCAAGGTGCGATCGCTGATTTCACTGAACACGTCCGCCTCGATCCTAACTATGCTGCCGCTTACTATAATCGCGGGAATGCGAAGTCAGAGCTAAGAGATAAGCATGGCGCGATCGCTGACTATAATGAAGCCATTCGACTCAATCCTGACTATGCACTTGCTTACTACAATCGGGGAATTGTGAAGTCAGAGTTAAAAAATAAGCAGGGTGCGATCGCTGATTTTACTGAAGCCATTCGCATCAATCCTAAAGAAGCTACTAATTACTACAATCGGGGATTTACGAAGTCAGCGTTAGGAGACAAGCAAGGCGCGATCGCTGACTATACTGAAGTCATTAATCTCGATCCTGACAACCCACTTGCTTATTTCAATCGTGGAATCGCGAAGTACAACTTAGGAGACAAGCAAGGAGCGGTCGATGACTATACTGAAGTCATCCGCTTTAATCACGACGATGCCAGTGCCTACTACAATCGCGGGAATGCAAAGTCAGCGTTGGGAGACAATAAAGGTGCGATCGCCGATTTTACTGAATATATCCGCCTCGATTCTGACTATGCTACTACCTACTACTTGCGAGGCAATGCGAAGTCAGCGATCGGGGATAAACAGGGTGCGATCGCTGATTTCACTGAAGCCATCCGTATCAATCCTAACCTTGCGAAAGCCTACGCCAATCGTGGAGTTGCGAAGTACAACTTAGAAGACAAGCAGGGAGCGATAGAAGACTTTCAGAAAGCTGCGCCACTCTTTCAGTCGCAGGGCAACACAGAATGGTATCAAACATCTCTCAACAGTATTAAGGAGATAGAAAAGTTACTTTGATATTTCTGGTTCTAATTTAGATTTGGTTTATGTTTGCCTGACGTTACCAAACATCTGGCAAAATTGCGTCTTGAAATTCGGTGGTTTCAGTATTTGCCCCACTCAGATTAGCTTTGCTGAGATTAGCACTGGTAAACTCAGCCCGACTGAGATCGGCACGGCTTAAATCTGCGCCAATAAAATAAGCTTCGCTACAATTTGCGCCGCGTAGATCTGCGCCAATGAGGTCGCATCCACAAAGGTTGGCACGATAGAGATTTGCGCCGATCAAATTGGCGCGGGATAGATTTGACTCACTTAGATCAATATCTACCAAAGTTGCACCAATCAAATCCGTACCTGCCAAAGTTGAAACATTGAGATTGCTGTGAGATAGATCAGCCTCGCTCAAGTTAGCTCGACTAAAATCAGTTCCTGCGAGATTGGCTTCTTTTAATTCGGCGCGGCTTAAATTTGAACCAATTAAAATCGCGCCAATCATACTCGCCCCATTCAAGTTACAGAGGTTCAGCTTAGCTGTTGATAGGTCAGCGCGATCAAGATTAGCAAGGCGGAGATTAGAGCCGCGCAAGTCTGCACCACTAAGATTTGCGCCACTAAGATTTGCGCCACTAAGATTTGCTTCACTCAGGCAGATCATACTTAGGTGCGCTGAACTGAGATTTGCGCCACTAAGATTTGTGCCGCGCAGATTCGCCATGCTCATGTCTGCACCGCGCAAGTTAGCAGATGTCAGATTCACTTCACGAAATCTTGCACCTCGCAGATTGACCATGCTGAAGTCAATTCCAGACAGATCAATACCTTCTAACTGGATTTCACTAAGATCGACCCCGCGAATATCGGGATGATTTTCTTTCCATTGATTCCAGCTATTCACGCCTCGATCAAGCAGTTTTATGAATTCATTGATCGCCACAATTAATCCTTAAATTAATATTTGTGTATTAATATTTACGTTCTTGAAGGGTAAAGCGATCGCGATCAATTGTTTGTAAGCTCATGTTAACTGGGCGATCGCTTGTCTTTAACCTTACCATTTTCTAAAGATTTGTTCTAAAGACTCTTCAGCCATTTTTTTAACCACAACTACCACAATCAGCGCCACTACAATCCAAACTTCCACAGTCTAGCCCACTGCAATCTATTCCTGATAAACAATCGGCATTGTCACAATGGCGACCATTGCCGCAATCACTAGGAATGGCATTGAGTAAGTCAGCGCAATCAAAGTAACCATCAAAATAGTCGCAATTATTATTATTGTTATTACTTTCGCGATTATTAGTTTGCGATCGCTTTTTACGATCCCATTGCGCTCCCCTGATGCTATTTGGAATATCAGATTCTTCAGGCAGATTAGAATTATCTGGATTTTCAGGATTATCTGGTTTGATCGCCATCATCCTATTTGCATAATACTTTTGCCCTATTTTGCGTTTAGCTCGACGATTTTTGACGATTTCATTGGCTTCTCGACATTCTTGAAATCGACCTTTAGCATTGGCGATCGCCTCACAAATTCCATCTTCAGCAATCACGCGCTTAAAATATTGCGAACAAGATTCGCAGCCATAAAGGACGCGATGGGCGCAAATAAAGCCCTTATGTGGTGAAATAAATTTTTGATAGCCACTAATGGCGGTGACGGCTATTCCCCGCGATGCATTATTAAAAATATTGGCGATCGGGAGCTTTAAAGTCATTTTTTTCTGCATTTGTCATCGCCCTAAGCTGATGAAAATAATAATTCCCCAAAATGGTGCAACGCGACATGTTGGGGAATTATAAGCGCATAGCGCTTACCAAGCAGGATGCGTGAAAATTGCTTGCATGGTTTTATTACCGCGCAATTGATTAGACAGTGGCAAATGTCCCCTCGGTGCATCGATACTCCAAATAAATTCATTGGGATAACGGGTAAACGAGCCGTCTTTCTTCCAGCCAATTTTTAGCCAGAGCTTCTCCCACCCTTTGCCCAGACTAAGCCAGATTTTGCGCTGTACCGAAAAGCCAAACTTACCCTCAGAATAAACTAGCCAAAGCTGATTAATCGTTTGCAGATCGCTAATCGGAATTGACTTTGCTTCAGTGAAATATAGCCAACCTCTAGCTAAAGCGTCAGCACTCGCCGCCTCACATAGTTTTTTGCTAGTAATCCGATCCGCCTCTTCAAAATCTTGCTTCGCTAGCAAAATTTGAATTGGTTGATAGTCGATCGCCTTTTCAGACTTCAACGTAACCACCCCATGAGGATAATGAATTTGGGCGATCGCGATCGCTTTCGGTAAATCGCTTTGCAATAAAGTTTGATGGATTTTGCCATCGATCCATGTCACTTCAGTATTAGCCGCTTTGCGAGCTTGGATAAATTCATCAAATATTTGTAAGCCTTCCTCTCCAAGATTGGCTAATTCGGCGATCGCAGGTAATTGATTCGCCTCTTTACCTGAAAATAACTTGTCTTTTAACGCGGTCAGTTTTGTATCCATCAGATCTTCAAAAATCGCACAACCTAGAATTTACACCCTTATCTAACCTACAGCGCTTTGCGCTCAAACTAGAACCAGTAAAATTTTTAAAAGGGTTGCGAAGCAACCCTTTTAAAAATTTTACTGTGGTTTGTTTGTTTGGAAATTGCTATTTTTTAAATATTCAACAAATTAGTCGATGTAACCCATCAGTCCTACATTGTCGAGCGCATTAGATGCAACAGGTCTGGTCTGACCCATTTGGGAGTAAGTTTCGTCAATCACTAAGCCTGACGAACCAATAGGACGTTCGCCTGCCATACAAAATTTATCGACAATCACAAAGCCATCTTCAACTATAGGACGTTCGCCTGAAGAGAAAAATGTGCTGGTCACATGCACACCACTGCTCACAATCGGACGTTCGCCGCCCATGGTGGTGTAAGTGCTGGTAATTGCTAATTTGCTAGCTTCAATGGGACGTTCGCCCGAACTGTTGAAATATTCCACGGCACGGAAGCCGCCATCAGTGATGGGGCGATCGCCATAATGCTTAAGAGTTTCAGTCACGATTAATGAACCTTTTTGGGCGATAGATGCAGCGTCAGGCTTAGCTTCTTCTTTCACAGCCAAAGCTGCAATGTCTACTGTATCTGTTTTGGTAGTTGTTTCGGGCTTAGATTTAGTAGGGCGATTTTTGTCTGTATTCTCGACCTTCGGAATGTCTGCTTTTACTTCGGGGCTAGTAGTCATACTGTTTTAATCCTCAAATTTATTCGTGAAGTACCCCAACTTGCTTAGTCAAGTTGGGGCTTCCAACTTGACTAAGCAATGACGGTCTTATTCGTCTTCGGAGTTTGCCGTTTCAATCGCGTTTGCCTTCATCTTAGCTGTCTAAGCAGTTGGACTTACATCGCGTCACCAGCCAGCCTCTCACCTTCCGCAAGAGGGATTTGAATACTACTCGTACAGCAAAACTTGGATTTATGTGATAACAACCAGTGGTCTTGCTCTTTAACCAGATCTCCGCCAAGTACTTTTATGCACCACTTCGGTAGCCTAATAGTCGGTCTGGGGGCAACAGCCAAGCTTATTTTATCATTGATTCGTTATCGCTCAATTTACTTTCTGGTCGCTTTTATACCCTCCCCGCTTCGCGAGTCGGTGAGCAAGGGGAATTTCGCTCCGTTTGTTAAAAAAATCTTAAAGCTACAACCTATAAGCTTAATTCTACAGAAAAAGTCGAGGTTATTAACCCAAAGCTGGCATTACCCTTGGTAATTCTAGACGTTGCTGCTGTGCGGATGGGCGGCGAGTGCGCCCCGACAGGCGGAAACTGAGGCTTTGCAACTCGATGTGCAGTTGACGGTTTTCTTTTTGTAAAGCTTCGATTTTTTGCTTGATCGGCACGATCCGTTCCGCAAACTTGGCGCGATAAATATTTGGCAATTCCTGCACAACTTGCTCAAGCATCCGATTGCGATCGCTCATTTCTTGGATAGTGTTGCGTAACTCCACAGCTTCGCGATCGCGATCTTGGATTTGGGCTTGAGACGCAATTAATTGATTTTCAACGAGGACAAGTTTTTCGGCTAAACAGCGCATCTCTTCTGAATGCTGTTCATGCACCTCAGCATTAGGTAAAAAGGCAGTGTTGCCCTTCACCAAACGAAAAAGCTCTTCAGAAAGCTGCTGCACTAGCAAATCTTTCTGCTCTAAATCGACCTTAAGTAAATTGATTTCTTGCTGAAGAGTGGCTGTGATATTTTCCGAAACATTTGCGAGGGCTGTGGCATTCATAGGAGAAATTTTATTAAGGAATTTAGGCTAGAATATATATCACATAAGCGTCCAATTAGCAATTTATTGCAATTTATTTTTTCAATTCTCTCGCCCGATTCATGGGTTTGCCACAATTACGCCCTTCTCAATACAAAAATAGACATTAAAACCCAAGACTTAGCGGCGCTCCGCGCCGCACCGCTAATTCTTCAATGGTGAAGTAAGACACTGAAAATCCAAAAATCGGTTTACACTTTTTGGTAGCAGTAAATCGGAATCGCCCATGAACCTAAAAATAATAAATGAACAAGAGCAGCCGATCCGCGATCGCCTAAACGTAAGTCCTTTTCAATCTAATCTAGAAGATCACACTTTGCTAACTGTGGCTCAGTCAGTGATCCAGTTGCAAACAAATTTACTGAAAAGCTCAATTTCCTATGTCCAGTCTGTAAGTGGCAGCCTGATTCTCAAAACTACTCTCAAACATACGTTAGAGACTCTCACCAAATATACTGAAGCGGGTGAGGGGAGTATTTTTTTGATCGATGAAGAAGGGTTGATCGTGGAGAGCATTCTCGCTCGTGGCCCCGTAACCCGCGATCTCAAAGATACTTTGATTTCTAAAGTGTTAGACGATGGTTTAGCAGGTTGGTCATTGCGCCATCGCCAGATTGGGATCATTTACGATGCTGTCATCGACGATCGCTGGGTGCAGTTACCAGATCAACCATATGCAGCTCGCTCAGCTCTGGCAGTTCCTTTAATCTATGGCGTTGATGCGATCGGCGTGATTACACTGACGCATCCCCAGCCAGACCATTTTGAT
>JAJAZG010000280.1 GCA_026785865.1 Pseudanabaena sp. CAN_BIN31 | reverse complement strand
GATCAATCCTAATTTAGACTTCTTTCACGAGTTCCCTAAGTATGTGGAAGGGAATCTCAAAACTAATAAACGCCAGAAAATTGCCATGTTCTGCACAGGCGGCATTCGTTGTGAAAAGGCTAGCGCTTATCTGCTAGCCCAAGGGTTTGATGAGGTTTACCACCTCAAGGGCGGAATTCTCAAATATTTAGCCGAAGTCCCAACAGAAGAGAGTCTTTGGCAAGGCGAGTGTTTTGTTTTTGACGATCGCGTAACTCTTTAGAAGCGATCGCTTCAATCACATCGAGTTGCGACTACAGCATAAAACGGATCGCTGCTAGCCATACCCAACATGGCTAAAAAAGGCGAACTAGGAGTCACATTTGCCACTAATTCTGGTTTTGTAAATCCTTTAGGAACCGATGCGAAATATTTAACTACCAATTTAGTGCGATCGCCTTCTTCACCATCGCGCCATGCTTGAATTGCTTTCTGATAAAACATTCGATTCGAGAAACTAATAATCGCAATACCACCAACTTTAAGAACGCGATGGATTTCGGCAAATATCGCTTCTGGTTGTTGTAAATACTGCACTGAGACAGTATTTACAACCGCATCAAAAGAGCGATCGGCAAAAGGTAATAATTGCTGTTTATTTAGATTTTGGACAAAATAATGATTTAGACGTGGATTGCGTGCTAGCTCTTCCGCATTTAGTCCATGTCCCTCAACGTGAGCAAATTCTATTTCTTGGGGCAGATGTGATACCCAGCTACTCATCAAATCAAGAATGCGCGTATTAGGCTGCAAGCGCTGACGATAAAGCTCTGTCAGTTGCTGAATAAAGCGATCGTCTACATGGGTGACAAAGCGCGGATAGTCATAGAACAGCGCATCATCGGCGTTGTCGAGCTTAGTACGTTGTTCGGCGGCGAGTTGCATGGTTATTTGGTGATGGAGACAATAACTTAATAATACTTAGCTTACTTCACTTTTTTTGCTTTGATTATTGACATTATGCAATTTTTACAGGAGACTTAGTAGCTGCGAGTTAAATACTAAAAATATATGACTCACAATTTATAAAGCTAATCAGCTAGTAATAAAATACCAATCGCGGAACTGGCGGAATTGGTAGACGCGCATGTTTCAGGTACATGTGTTGAAAGACTTGGGGGTTCAAGTCCCCCGTTCCGCATTAACAATAAAAAAAGCTCGCTTAGCGAGCTTTTTTATTGTTAATGCGCCTAATTGATTTAAAGTGCAGCCGCTAATTTCAAGTCACTGGTCTCAAGAATTTGTTGAAGCTCTTCAGCGTCAACAGTCTCACGCTCAACCAAATCATGAGCAATCTTATCGAGAACATGACGATTATCAATCAGCAGTTGCTTGGCACGACGATAAGCATCAGCCACCAAAATGCCAACTTCTTCATCAATTGTTGCCGCAGTTTCTTCGGAGAAATCACGCTCAGCCGCAATGTCACGACCGAGGAACATATTGCCATTGGAACGACCTAGGGCAACAGGTCCAAGCTTATCGCTCATACCGAAACGCATGACCATTTGACGAGCTACTGATGCGACTTGTTGCAGGTCACTGGATGCACCAGTTGTGACTTCTTCCGCACCGAAGACGATTTCTTCTGCGATGCGACCACCGAGAGCTACTGCCATTTGATTTTGCAAATAGGAGCGACTTTGCATTCTCTCCTCAGTGGGTAAGAACCATGTCAAACCACCCGCACGACCGCGAGGAATGATCGTCACTTTTTGAATTGCGTCATAGTCGGGCATTAATGCGCCAACGAGAGCATGACCAGCTTCATGGTAGGCAACTAATTCTTTGCGCTTTTCGCTCATGACGCGATCTTTTTTCTCTGGACCAACCAAGACTCGATCAACGGCATCATTGATTTCATCCATTGAGATTTCAGTCAAGTTGCGACGAGCTGCAAGAATAGCGGCTTCATTCAACAAGTTAGAAAGATCTGCACCTGTGAACCCAGGGGTACGACGGGCAATCTTTTCGAGATCGACATCCTTCGATAAGGTTTTGCCGCGTGCGTGAACGCCGAGAATTTCTAAGCGACCTGCGAAATCGGGGCGATCAACAACAACTTGGCGATCAAAACGACCTGGACGAAGTAAGGCGGCATCGAGAACATCAGGACGGTTGGTAGCAGCAACGATAATGATGCCTGTATTTCCTTCAAAGCCATCCATTTCGGTGAGCAATTGGTTGAGGGTTTGTTCGCGCTCATCATTGCCACCGCCTAGACCAGCGCCACGTTGACGACCGACTGCATCAATTTCATCGATGAAGACGATGCAAGGAGCATTGGCTTTGGCTTGCTCGAATAGGTCACGCACACGAGACGCACCGACACCGACGAACATTTCCACAAACTCCGAACCAGAGATACTGAAGAAAGGAACGCCAGCTTCACCCGCAACGGCACGGGCTAGCAGGGTTTTACCAGTACCAGGAGGACCAACTAGCAATACGCCTTTAGGGATTTTTGCACCGACGGCAGTGAAGCGATCGGGATTCTTAAGGAAATCGACAACTTCGGTAAGCTCAAATTTAGCTTGCTCGATTCCAGCAACATCAGCAAATGTTACCTGCGTTTGAGGCTCCATCTGCACACGGGCTTTGGACTTGCCAAAGTTCATGGCTTGATTGCCAGGACCTGATTGGGCGCGACGTAGTAGGAAAAACAAACCAACTAAAAGCAAAATTGGCAAAACCAAGCCACTCAAAGTTTGAATCAATGCGCCATCGGTACGACGGGGGGCGACATCTAGTTCAACGCTGTTGTCTCTGAGGGTTTTGATAAATTCAGGATCGTTAGGCAGATTGATGCGAACTTTACGCTTACCTTCAGGTCCACCAGGCACAGTTGCTTCAGCAAAGGTGCGGTCAGGGCTGAGGGTGACTCTCGAAACGCCTGCTGGTTTCTTTCTGACCTCTTCGAGAAGTTTGCTATAGCGCCATTCGGCTTGTGCGGGGGGTTGGCTATCGAGAAGAGTTGTCCCTAAGGTAATGACGACAATGCCCAGCAGTGCGTACAAACCAAAATTTTTCCACTTTTTATTATTGTCGTTTTTATTATTGCTTTTCACTACCGCTCCATCAATAGAGATGTTCTTAGTTGATTTTGCCAAGAACGAATGATTTAATTAACTAATCTTAACGCAAGCGGTCTAGGATCTGTCTAAACAGCTTCAGAATCCGTCTTTAGATCAATCTTGGCTATTCGGGCGATCGCGATGTTAGCGATCGCCTTGTAACAGAGAGTGCGGGGTTAGCTTACAGAATAATACGACAGATTGAAAGCTCAGCGTCTTCAGACCTGAGATGAAAATCGGACGAGCGAATTTATTCGCTTTAGTCTTTTTAGATCCCCATAAACAGCAAAGTTATACTATAGTATTGAGAATAAGATTTGATTAATCCATGTTAGTTCTCGAAGCAAAGCTAAAAGGTAAAACAGAGCAGTACAATCTCATTGATGAGGCACTTCGTACTGCTCTGTTTGTGCGTAATAGCTGCATTCGGTACTGGATGGACGGAGAAAAGCTTAACAAATATGACCTATCTGCATACTGTGTTGTGCTTGCCAAGAATTTTGAATGGGCTAAGAAGCTTAATTCTCAAGCAAGGCAAGCTAGTTCAGAACGTGCATGGTCTGCGATTAGCCGATTCTTTGATAACTGCAAAAAGAAGGTATCAGGTAAGAAAGGATTCCCTAAATTTAAGAAACGTGGACAGTCAGTTGAGTACAAACAAACTGGGTGGAAGCTTTCGGAAGATCGGAAATACCTAACTTTGACTGATGGTTTTAAAATTGGCAGATTGAAATTAGTTGGTAGTCGAGACTTAAACTTCTAT
>JAJAZG010000279.1 GCA_026785865.1 Pseudanabaena sp. CAN_BIN31 | reverse complement strand
ATTCTATCCATTGTTCGATTTCGATTACTTTCTCTCTTTAGCGCGTTGGTAGGCGAGATAGTGTTCGGCGAAACTGATAACTTGAACTCGCTTAGGTGATGGGGATTCATAAACTCGATAAACTAAGCGATAGCTAATGCCGTTGTAGTCAATTTCAATCGCACGGCAGTGAGCTAGCTCTCCTTTTAGTTGGTGATTAGGCAAACCAAAACAGCCATAGGGATCTTGGGTCAATGCAGTGTTACAGATGGCTTCAAAATCTTGTTTTAGCGCGATTGGCAAATCTGGTAAATCTTGCTGTAGAGACTGTTGGTTAGTTTTTAACAGGTATTTCGATCGCATAACCGCGCTCCTTTAAAAAGGCTAGATTGGACTCTACATCAATTTCTTCATCGGCTTCTATAACCGTAATCCATTGACTGGGATCGTCTTCATCTTGTAGACGAGCGATCGCTTTTGCTTCTGCTGATTGAGGGGCTAGTTCTGCGCCGAGGGTTTGATATAGCTGCCATTTCTGCTCCTTGGACAATGTTTCTACAGTCGCGAGCAACATCTCGAAGGAAATGTGAATGGTAACAGGTGACAAAACTGAACTTGCACCATTTTCAATTGGTTTTGTAATGGTTGGTGTTTGCATAATTCCTTGGCGATCGCTTGTTTATGACTGATTACACATTAACAAAAATTTATCTAAGTTTCTTGTCTATCCGCCTAAAAGAGCGCGTAAGTGCGAATATTTCCTGTTGCTTTTCTTCTGACAGTTTCTGAACTATTGAGGCAATGCGATCGCTTAGGGATACCCAATTCTGGGTTTTGGTTTGCCAGACGATGATGAATTTATGGAATGGCAGAGTGCAAAGAGCTACGGTTTCGCCATCTTTGTTAGTAAATTCGATTTCGTAATCGCGATCGCTATATTTCTCAACAATTGCACCGCGATCGCCAGTTTTGAGGTTGAGTTTAGGAATATCAGACAGTAGTTCCACAATATCAAATAATTCAGGTTGCATGATTATGTTGAATATGGCAAAAGTTCTAGTTCTTGGATAAATCGATAATCGCGTTGATTTTTGGTGGCAAGTGGATAGTTGCTAATGATCGCAGTGGCGGCAATCAGGCTGTCGGCAATTAGTAATCCGTGACTTAGACGGTAAAGCTTTAGCAATTCAACTGATTTGTCTGATATGTCGCAATCAATTTTGACGATATGGAATTGAGTGAGGAAGCGTTCAAATTTTCTCAAATCCGCTTTATTGGTACAGCCAACTATCAACTCCATTTCTGTAACGGCACTAATCGCTAAAGTACTGTTTAGTTGCAGGTTTTGGAGATAATTGATTCCTTGGGTAATGCCGCGAGCAGTATCAATTAAGATATCTGTATCAACGATTGTTAGATTCGTCATTGCTCTTTGACCATTCATTTTTCCGAAGTTCGCGTACCCATGCGGTGCTGTCAACGAGGTCTTGTCTGTCGCGCCACATTCCAACGACAGGTTCGTTTTCCCAGTCTATTTTGGGTTTGGGTGGAAGCGCAGCATCTGGTTTGTAGGTTTGATGTAAAAAGGCAATGAAGTTAAGGGCTTGGCGTTGGGCTTCGGCGGGTAAGGCTTCAAAGGTTTGGATGAGTTCTTGTTGATTGGTGATCATAAATTTAGCCTCCTAGTTCGGCAATGTATTTCTGGGCTTGGTGGTAAAAAATTCCATCTGTCTGATTTTCAAGTAGCTTTACTATCGCTCGAAAATCTACTAATGCCCCTTGTGAATTATAAATTGCTCGTTTACTCAAACCACGAAAGTAGTAGCCTTTAACATCTTGAGGCTTGAGATAAATAGCTCTGTTCAAATCGGAAATAGCTTCTTCATGATCTTCTAGGAAATGTCTTGCTACGCCACGTTGCTGGTAAGATGCAGCATGATCATCTTTAATCTCGAGTGCTGCGCTGTAATCATTGATAGAACTAGCGTAATCTCCTACTTTAAATATTGCTAATCCACGGAGATAATATACAAGATAATCTGAAGGATTGATTCTGATCGCTTCAGTATAGTCAGATAGAGAACCTTCTAAATCTTCTAACAGAGATTTTGTAACACCTTTACCCATATAATCTTCAGCAGTTTGAGGTAAAGAATTAATTACTACTTGTAAATCTGCTTCAGCAGATTCTTTGTCAAGCCGTCTAAGAGTCCAACCACGAAAAGCATAAGCAATAATATAGTTTGATTTAAAACTAATTGCTTTTGTGAGAGAAATTAGCGCTTGTTGGTAATCTTCACGATGAAATTCTGTACAACCACGTTTAAAAAATTCTATAGCTCGGCTTTCTCTATATTGATAGGTAATTTGATCTTCAATAGGTTTAATGTCCTCATCTCTCAATCCTAAAGCTTCTTGCAAATCCTTCAGATGTTCAATAGTACTTTCATCAAGAGGGTAACTCTGTTGAGTTACCCTTTGCATAGCTTTTTGGTAACGCTCTAAACTTCTCAACCGCTTGCGATCTGGCTCTAAGACTTCACTCTCTATGGTATTTGCAACCTCGTCAGATATTTCCCACTGCTCTCGTCTGAGTTCTAAAATATCCTGACCTACAATTGCAATTTCACCATTGTGGGCATATTTTTCCACTAAATGACGATACTCTAATTTCTTATCAACTTTTGCCTTAGAGATTAAGATCTTAATCCCTTGCCTAACACCATAAATTTCAGGTTTCATTGCTGGCTTAGTAGCCTGAACGTGACGCTTGGCATACTCATGCAACTCATCCGCCGAAATATAACCATCTCCATCCCCTTCTGCCGCCCCTGACTCGATCCCTTGCACAATATATTTCGTATAGAGCGACAGTACCCCCTCCTTGTCTTCATAGGATTTTTCCGTTGAAGTCGAAGAAGTCAGCACCACACTCCCTTGCACCTCAAGCTGTGGTTTCAGATCCATGTCTACACTTTTTGCCTGCCAACCCTCCGCAAATGCCCCACTATAGCAACAGTCCAAAATCAGAACATGTTGTCTCTCATGGTGATGATCGCCCATGATATTTTGGATAAAACTAGCAGAAACAGAATTTGCCTTGAAAGTATTTTTGCTAGTGCGGCGCGTAGCTAAATAAAGCCGATCGCTATCGTCAGTAATGCCATGCCCCGAAAAATAGAGCAACCCCAAATCGCCCTTTTGACAACTTTGAAACAACAAATCAATCGCTGTTTGCATTGCCTCTAGATCGGGATTGAGTAGTGGTGTCACTTCATCAAAAGCCCCAAGCTCAGGACTTTGCAACACGCGCAACATCGCCGCCACATCCTTCGGCGCAGCCGCAAGTGGTGGCAAACCCGCCTCATATTGACTGACACCAATTAACAGAGCTTTTTTTGCCATTACACAGCATCCCCACCCAAAAGCGCTTTAAATTCTGCCACGGCTTGCTTTGCTTGCAAAACTGCCTTTTCACCCGTCGCTTTGATGGTTACTTCGCGATCGCCAACTTTGACATGCACCTCAATCGGCTTTTCTGCAAACTTCTCACCCACAAAACTAAAAAAACTAACGACTTTGCCAAACTTAATCTCAGCCGTCAACGCCCCAACAACCTTATCTAAGACACTTTTGCTACCAGCTTCAGTATTGAGATCTTCAGTCCGCTCGACCGTCTCCGCATCACCCTGCTCGCGTAACTGTTTCAGCAATTTCTTCGCAAATTCTTTTCGTTCGTAATCATCCAAGCTGGGATCGTCTAGCGCAAAAGTAACTTCAACTAATGGTTTACTTGTCATAAAACAGCCAAGAATTATTTCTAAAAATAACTATAATCCTAAAACGCTTGAGAGATCAATCATCAATCGTCTCAGGTTGCGATCGCCTTATCAGTGCCATTGATGCGATCGCGCTAGATTTTAATGATTACGCATATGCCATAAATGAAGGAAAAAATCAACATATTAATCGAAGAATTTTTATCAAGCTTATCAATGTTGAAATCAATTTTATGATTTTAAATTAATAATCTGATTCTAATTTATTATTTACTAAGCTAGTTAATTAAATATAGATGATAGTTATCTATAAAAATAAATATATTATATATCTTAGCGAAAAAAATTTGACTATTAGTACAATCATCTTAGATACTGATGTATAGATATTAAATATTAGATTGTTAAAAAATAAATGGCGAAAGTAAAACAACCAATTCAACTCTCTGGAGAGGCTCTGTTGCAGAAAGTTAAAGAACTAGAGCATCTGTCAAAAGAAGAGAAAGCTAAAGCTTGTGGATATGCAACCATTACCAAAAACAATCAAGCTCGCGTCAACTTGATGAAGTTTTATAATGCTTTAATGGCGGCTGATGGAGTTGAGCTTGAAGCTAAAGGTAGTGGCAAAGGTGGACGCAGTGCGAGTTATCGAGTCAGTGTTCAAAAGAATGGCAACCTACTAATTGGTTCAGCCTATACACAACTCATGGGTTTAGAAGCGGGTGATGAGTTAGAAATTCGCCTCGGACGCAAACACATTCATTTACATCAAATTGGTGCAGATGAAGAAGAATAAACAATAAAAAGTCTAAAGTGCTTTCTATTGTTTTTGGATTTCAATTTATCGCGATCAGGACAACAAAGCCTTAACAACAGAGAAGTATGCTTTACATAGTCCTCTGTTGTTAAGGTAAAATTTTCCCATTTTCTACTTGAAAAATTCGAGCAGAGTTTAGCCACTTAGCATCAAATGAACCAAGATGAGTCGTGGTGATTATTGTTTGAATGCGATCGCCGATCGCATTCAATAGGTGATCTTGACGTTGGAGATCGAGTTCGGCTAAAACATCATCTAATAACAATAGTGGCGGCTCTCCAATTACTGATTCTATCAAATCTAATTCTGCCAGTTTTAGTGCCAATACCAAAGTTCTTTGCTGTCCTTGAGATCCATATTCCCTCGCAGGAGTTTGATTAATTGTTAGCAAAACCTCATCTCGGTGGGGGCCAACTAAACTCGTACCTTGATGTTGTTCAATGATCGCCTTCTGCGAAATCGCCTCAAAAAAAGCTTGATGAATATTTTCAATCGTATCCTTCGGCGAAAACAGGAACTTAGGGACATAAGTAATTTCTAGATATTCACTGCCGCCGCTAATTGATTGATGCCAAGTACGGGCGATCGGCGTTAATCTCTCCAACAAACGCGATCGCCTTCTGATTAGCCGCGTTCCTGTCGTCACTAATTGAGCATCCCAAAGCGCCATTTGTTGCGGTTCATACTGGATTTGCCCTTGTTTAATCGACTTTAATAAAGCATTACGTTGCCGCAAAACTTGGCTATATTGCTGCAAAAGATTGATATAAATTGGCTCTAGTTGAATCAAAACTGTATCCAGCCAATCGCGCCGACTCTCTGGACTGCCCCGCACCAAATCCAAGTCCAAGCTCGAAAACATTACAGCATTCAGATTTCC
This sequence comes from Pseudanabaena sp. CAN_BIN31, assembly GCA_026785865.1. Lineage (GTDB taxonomy): Bacteria > Cyanobacteriota > Cyanobacteriia > Pseudanabaenales > Pseudanabaenaceae > Pseudanabaena. Next base: position 351 of record JAJAZG010000279.1, on the reverse strand, counting down.
CAAAAAATCTAGATGCCTTGCTTGATTGACTCCATTTACCTGCAAAGTGCGTTTGCCACTGGCTCGCATCCGCATCATTAATTCAATGGGATAGCTCTCAGGCGATCGCTGACAGACTGCCCTAATTTCGCCGATCGCTTCACCATTTCGCACTAAGTCGCGATCTTTACTCACACGGTGCGATCGTAAAGTTGCCAATAGTAAAACTGCCTCAAGCAAGTTAGATTTACCTTGAGCATTGTTACCCACGATCATAGTTTTGGGCGCTGTGAAGTTAACTTCTTGATCGATATAGTTGCGAAACTGCTTGATATGGAGAGATTTAAGGTACATTCACGCAGAGGTTACTAT
>JAJAZG010000278.1 GCA_026785865.1 Pseudanabaena sp. CAN_BIN31 | reverse complement strand
TGACCCAATCGAAAATATTTTGTAGAGGCGAGGAATTATTGTCGGGGGAGTTTGATTTCATATTGTGGCGATCGCTCTAAAGCTTAGGATAGACCAAAATTCCAAGATAGAAGGCTGTACTTGCTACTTTCAGTTTCTTCAGAAGATGTGGCGCAAGCGCTACATCCTCTTTGGGTTTTATACAGGGATTTCGATCCTAAACTCACTACCTTCACCGACTGTAGATGAACATTCCAGTTTACCTTGATGTTTCTCCACTACGATTTGATAACTAATTGATAGCCCTAATCCTGTCCCTTTACCGACAGGCTTGGTTGTAAAAAAGGGATCAAAAAGTTTTTTGAGAATACCTTCAGAAATTCCATGCCCGTTATCGGTGATATGGATTACCACCATCGGCTGTGAACTATCCGATGTGGGCAACTTTAGCTCCGTGATGATCGAAATTTCGCGGACTATGCGATCTGTGACCGCATCTTGACTACTAAGGCTCTCGTCGATCGCATCGATCGCGTTGCTTAAAATATTCATAAATACTTGATTGAGCTGCCCCCCATAGGCATTGACAATTGGAATATTGCCATAGTGCTTGGTTAAGTTAATTGCAGGGCGATCGCCATAGGCTTTGAAGCGATTTTGTAAAATCAATAACGTACTATCTAAGCCTTCATGGATGTTAAATGGTTTTCGACCCTCTTCGTCGATACGTGAAAAATTTCGTAAAGACAGCACGATTTGGCGGATGCGCTCCGCACCGATTTTCATTGATGTCAGCATTTTTGGTAAATCCATCCGTAAAAATTCCAGATCGATTTCATCAATAAATTTGGCGATTTCAGGAATTGGCTCTGGATAATTTTTTTGATAAAGGGCGATCGCTTCTAGCAAATTATGGACAAATCGGTTCGCGTAGTTGAGATTGCCATAAATGAAATTAACAGGATTATTAATCTCATGGGCGACACCTGCGACTAGTTGACCTAAACCTGACATTTTTTCAGTTTGAATAAGCTGGCTTTGGGCTTTTTGTAAGTCAGCAAGAGCTTTTTCAGTCAGTAGGGCTTGGGCATTAGCTTGGGCAGCATTGGCTTGGGCGAAGTCAAATAGTTCGGCTTGATCGATCGCGATCGCCAGTTGATTTGCCACAGATTGCAATAGCTCAACTTCATCGGCATTCCAAGGTCGGCTGCCTTGACAATGCGCTGCCACGATCACCCCTAATTTTTGCGATCGGGTTTTGATTGGCATAAGTACCTGCGAAGTAAAACCTCTTTCAGCAAGAATCGTCTGACTAACTTCATCTAGTTCGGGATTTGTATAAATCGATTGAATTTGAATGATTTCTTGGCTAAGCAAACGCTGCCCAAACTTAGGTAACTGAGACAGAGGATAGCTAGATTCGGTCATCAAAAAGCTATGACTAGCCGCAAAATGGACTAGCTCAAATTCTGGCGGATTAGTATCGGGTACATACCAAAAGAAATTGCATAAATCAATGAGCAATAGATCCTGCACTTCATTGACGGCAGTGGCAATGATCGTATTTAAGTCAAGGGAATTGCGAATTTGACTGGCGAGGCGACGGTTTAACATTTCTTCCCGCCTGACCAGCTCTTTATAACTTTGGCGCGATCGCTCTAGCTCTCTTTCCGCGCGAAGACGTTCCCACTGCGCCTTTTTGCGATCGCTAATGTCATGAGCAACAATCACAATATTTTGAACATTCCCCTGCTGATCCCGCATCACACTACCCGATGATTCTAAAATTCTCCAGCTACCATCTTTATGCTGCATCCGATATTCTAAAGTTTTGCCCACTCCCGTTTTTAAGGTTTCGACCGCAGTCTCAAGCACTTGCTCTCGGTCATCAGGATGAATTTTATCGTAAGCCCATGTGCCTTGCAGTTCGGCGAAGCTATAGCCTAAGACCCTTTGATAGGAAGGGCTATTGTAAATACGATAACCTTGAGCATCAATCACCGCAATTAAATCGGCAACGTTTTCCATGATCGATTTAAACAGGCGATCGCTTTCCAATGCCAATAAGTCAGAGGTTTCTCTAATGTTTGTCTCAGAATTTGCCTTTTGGTCGATACTTGCGTCCGTCATGTTGAATTTTTAAGGATATTAGGAGACTAGGACTGCATGAAATCAAATTAAGTTTGCCTAACTATGCAACCAAATGCAATAGCATTTTAATTGGTTCGTTTACTTCTAGGTGCAGTTGGGTGCAATGTTAAAACTTAATTTAAAACTTAATCTAGATCATAATTTTAATCCCTCAAATCACGGGTTTTATAAATCTTGGTGGTTTAAAGGCCTAACGATCGCGATCCCTTTTTTACTCGTGACTTGCGTGAGCATGATGGCGATCGCGCCGAGCATGGCGGCTTTACCAACCAAAAGCGCGATCAAAGATGCTCGCATCATCTTGAGAAACGCTTTACCGATTGATAGTGAAGTGTTGCGCGATGTCCAAAAAACTCTAGAACAAATGCCACGCCAAGCCAATCTCAAGCGCTGGGGCAACCTCAAAAAAGATATTGAAACGATCTCGCAAACCCTAACTCGCAATCAGTCACAGTTAATTGCTGGAGCTGGCAGCGATCGCCATGCATTAGTAACTGAACATTTATCAAGCTTAACGACTGCCCTTGTGCCACTGCAAGAAGCGATCGGCATCAAAGATCGCAACAGTGTCAAAGCTCTGTCTGAGAGAGCCTTGGACTATGTTGGTTTAATGGAAGCAGACTTTATCCAAGCCTTCCCCTTTGAAGTTCCTGCGAAGTATGCCCAACTGCCCCAACTCAAGGGACGCGCCCAAGTCGAGTTATCGACTGAAAAAGGCAACGCCATGATCACAGTTGATGGCTACAACGCGCCAGTTAATGCAGGGCAATTTGTCGATCTCGTGCAAAAAGGCTTTTACGATGGGCTAACTTTTACTCGTGCTGACGAAAATTATTATTTGCAGACAGGCGATCCTGATGGGGCGATCGATGGCTACATCGATCCTGCTACTGGTCAATATCGCACAGTCCCCATCGAAGTCCGCCTACCCGATCAAAAAACTCCCACCTATGGCAAAACCTTTGAAGAGCAAGGCTTAACTGGAACAGCACTACCAGTGTTACCTTTTGCAGCTTTCGGGACTGTGGCTATGGCACATCCTAATGAAGATGCTAATGCGGGTTCATCGCAGTTTTTCATCTACCTATTCGAGGCAGACCTAACTCCCGCAGGCTTGAATCTGCTCGACGGCAACTATAC
>JAJAZG010000277.1 GCA_026785865.1 Pseudanabaena sp. CAN_BIN31 | reverse complement strand
GATTTAATTTTGGGGCATGGGCTGGTTGATAAGCTTAAATTTTTGATCCAAAACCTTAACATGTCTCAGAAGCATCTTAGAACAGATAATTGTTACTTATCTGCCATTAAATTTATACGAATAAGTATTTATACTCATTCAACCCAACGAGATTTCAAGCTTTTTAGGTGTTTGCTTGGCTTGCTACGATATATTTATTGGACATGGATACCCCCTGCGTTACCGATTATGAAGAGACTCAATAGGTGTTTCGGGGATGTACTTTATTTTAAAGTGCTGAAATGCTTGATGCACAATGGCTTTAATCTCGGAGGTCTTCGATAACTGAAATGTTTGTCATGAACTGCATTGAGCCGCTTATGATGTTTGACCTACCCGAAACACCTATTGAGCCAATTTTCTATGACTGCGGAGATTTTTTATGGCAAAAGTTTTTCAACAAAATCTATGGCAAGAAAGTATTTTTGCTATCAAGCTTAGTAGTAAATTCAAGAATTTTGAAGGTTTTTATACCAAATTAGTTAACAAACTACCCCAAACTTCAGAAGAATCTAGAAAAAGGATCGCCAGTGCGATTTTATTTCGATTCTTTCCTGACAAAACGCTTGATCAGCCAACTTGCATGGCATGGAAAACATACAAAGATGAAAGCTTGCTACAAGCTTTAATGCGCTATCAATTTTTGGCTAGTGAGCCAGTGATTGCGGAATTTGTCAAGATGCATGTTTTAACTTGTCAACCAGGCGATCGCTTAGAGTTTAATGAATTAGTCGAGCCTTTCTTCAAAGAGATTTATGGAGAGGATAAGCCCACACTTAAGACAAAGATGAGTGGTGCGTTGCAAGCATCTGGCTTGGTAACGCATTCAAAGAAATTATTTTATGTGCGCGAACAAATTGATCTGGAGAGAGCATTTGGGGTCTTACTCCATGTTCTATTTGCCCCTCAACCCACCACGATTGATGTTCGAGATGTGCTTAATCATGTCTTTTGGCGTTATTTAGGATTGCGATCGCATAGTGATGTGATCAAATTATTACGTTTGCTAGAATCGAAAAAGATTTTGGCAAAGTATGTACGTGCCGATCAACTAGAACAAGTGACCACGAGCTATAGTGCTAATGAAATTTTGACTTATAGGAAGCTCCCATGAACCTCTTGGAATTTAAAGATGTTGCCAAAAACCTAGCCGAACAAGAACGCAGTGGACGACATCTATTTTTTGTCCGCGAAACTAAAGATGTAATTTTAAAATTGCTACGTGAAGCCTTAAAACAAGGAAAGCAGCCAGCTAATCGGTTATTAACCTTAAGTATTGATGATCTTGCTGAATCTTTACCTAACAGTAAATCTAGGTTACAATTACTTGAAAATATCAGACAATATTTGAAAGGAATTCATAGCGTGGGTACACCTCAGTTTTTGGTAATTACTGAACCACTATTACTAGCTCGATATCAAATCGGACTGCTACCTTTTTATGAAGATTACCTCACAGATGGCACTTGCGCGATCGTTGTGCTGCCGCCGATTCCCAGCGAAGAGTCACTGGATGCTCTACCCAATTGCGTAACTGTGGATATCGAAATTCTGAAAAAGCCTTTTCCAGAGATCGGTCACACTGAAAGTCCTCTAATTGATACTTAAGCTGAAATTTAAACATTCATTTAACAAGATAAACAAGGAGGAGATTTTGACTATAGAACTATCAAAACTTCAGCATTTAATTAAACCCAAAACAAAACGACCAGAAACTACTCTTTCATTAGCGCAAGCAATCAAAGAGCCAATCGAAACGGTCAAAAATTACATTTTTACTAACTCAATTAGAGCTTACTTCAACCAAGTTATTGAAGAAGTAGTGGCAGATCGAGGGCAGGGTTTTTGGATTCAAGCAGAGTATGGGGCTGGGAAAACTCATTTTCTGGCTACATTGGTAGCACTTTTAGGTGAAAATCCTGAGTTAACCAAACAAATTGTCTGGGATGCTGCAAGCGATCGCGAGATCCAAAATAACGGAATTAAGCTTCAATCCAAACGACTATTACCAGTTGTATTTTCTTTGAGAGGAGAAGGGGGACAAGGTGGTTCATTAGAGCGCAGTTTACTAGATATTATTGCTCGTGAAAGTGAAAAAACTTGGCAAGTTGAACGTCAATATAATCCTAGTTTGCCTGTTCTCCAATTGACCACAAATGATAATTTACTGAAATGGTATCAAGATTCTCAGCAAGGATTGCGTTCTGATATTAATCAGTTTGTCAAAAATGCAACGGGTTCAACTCTAGCCGATTTAAGAACAGAAGAGGGAGATAGTGCTGCCGCCGAACTGATTGTTGAATACTGCCAACAGCAGGGAATTCAGCCTGAGGTTCCCATCAGTACCAAAGAAAGAGCTAGACATATTTACCAGCAAGTCAAGAATGCTGGATATACAGGCATACTTTTAGTGATGGATGAGTTTGCTTTTTGGCAAGATCGGGAAAAAACTGATGCTCAGAGAGCTGCTGACGAGGAAACTCTAGAAACAATTGGGCATTCGTTGCCTAGAGACGAAGGTGCTAAAATTTGGACAATTGTGGCTTCTCAGAAAGCTACTCCAACAAAACTGAAAGGCGATCGCTTTAAAGAACTCAGTTTATTGGCAGACAAGAACCAGACTGATTATTACACAATTGCATCTCGCAGAATTCGGGATGTTTTGCCTGATCGAGAGCCAGAGATCGATCAATACTATGATTATTATCAAAATAATTTCAGATTCATCAAAACAAATAACATAAGCCGAGAACAATTTCTAGATTGCTTCCCGTTTCAGCCTCGTGCTTTTGAGATTATTAAGCGGATCACAAGAGAAAATCTACCCTCTGCCCGTTTTGGTATCGCAGTTTTGTATGATGTTTTGACACAAGACAATCTTAAACTTCTAGAACGAAATCGCTTGATCGTTGCTAGTGATCTACTAGGTAGCAGTGACTTAAGTACAGGATTTAAAGACTCAATCTACGAAGATAGCTATAATGCATATCTCGCAGCGAGAGATAGTTTAAAAGATTTAGAACTAGAAGTAGAAGATGTTGTCATTGCCCAGAATATCTTGGGTTTCTTATTCCTAGAACATTTAGCATATATAGATGCTGGGACAGAACATTGGGTTAAAGTGTTGGATATAGTGGAAGCGACGCTTACACAATCGGACATTATCAACGGTGCAGATAAGATCGATTTAATTCTCGATAAGTTAGAGAATCTGAGTCAAATTGAGTATGAGAAGAAAAAGCAAAAAACAAGTGAAAGACAATCTCGGTTTGTTTCTGTTAAAAGTGATAGTTTCAATCCTAGTAATATCTTCAGGCGTAACAGGACAAAAGTTACTAGTGACCCCAGTGAGCTATTAGTTGTCTGGCGTGAGCTACTACTTGCCTCTCCAGGTAAAACTCTTGGCAAAGATAACTTGTTCGGGAATTTCAGTCTCGACAAAACCAAATCAAGTTTGGTTATTCACAACCATGTGGAATACAAGCATGAAGTTGTAATTACAGATCAGTGGCGTAGTAGCTCTTACGGTGTTCAACTAAATTTCGATAACCATGCTCGAATTGTTTTTCTGACCTATTCTGAAGACATAAATCAAAATGATCTTGAAGATCCCCGCATTGCGGTTGTAGTTCCTGCGCCGTTGACTCACACCGCTCAAGATCATCTTAAAAACTGGCTAACTATTGCACAAATAGAGACAACTTATCGTAGTGACCAATCCGCAGATGGTGAAAGAATGCGCGAATTTCTTAAGGAAAAGCGCAAGGACACGATCCAAGAAATTCAGAAAAATCAGGTTGATGCTTACCGCAAAGGCACTGTATTTACTCGCAAATCACTTGGTATTAAATTAGGTGATATTTTCAAGCATGGATCTGCTGTCAGCTTGTCAGCTTTGATCGATCAAGCGATCGCATCCTTAGCTCAAAAACTACTATCTGACACTTACACTCAAGCATTAATTAACAAATCAGGCTTCAAGGGGTCTCAAAAATTTTCACAAGCTGATGTTCGCAGAGTATTTGAAGGTCTTTTCTCTCATAGCCCTGCTACAGCTGCTAGTCGGAGTGCTGTAGATAGTTATGGAGTCGGTTTAGGACTAACACAATCTACTAACACCCTTGTTTTTGCTCCCGAAAATTGCCCAGTATTTACCATTTTTCGTGAACAATTAACTAAGCATCAAGGCAAAGTAACCCGTAATCAATTAGAAAAGCTACTAGTTGGCACTGAATACGGCTTAACCAAAGATTTACTCTCTCTTTATCTGATTTGCTTTGTCCATCATGGAAGTCCTAGATGTGAGTTAGAGTTAAACGCAGATACGACATTACGGTTACGAGATGGCTCTACTCCAGCACAGCAGAGAGTCACAGCCGACATGATTCGGCAATTAGACTGGCACACTAAGTTTAATCAAGAAATTCTTGGATTGCAGGAATCTCAAGGAGTTGATTGGAACATAGTAGTTCCATTTGCGCGATTATTGGATGATAATCTGACAACCACAACTGATACACAAAAACAGCTAGAACAGCAGGATCGTCTGTTAACACGCTCTATCCAAACATGGAAACAAAAGGTTGAGACAGTATCCAATGGCTTGGAGAGTCTAGCTAAGTCATTAGGTTCTATTGTGCCAGCGTCAGTCTCTGCAAAACTTGCACCATTACAACTAATCACCACGACGACTAAATTAGACAGCTTTTTTGAAACTGCGCTTGAGCTGTTTGGCAATGAAGAGCAATTAATTCAAGTAATTGCTGACTTTAAAACTCTAGAAGATCTATCGCAATATACATATTTGGGATCGGAACAGGCATATTTGAGGCAGATGAACGACTCTCTGCCAACAAATGCAGATGCATTAGTTTCGATGCTAGATTCAGCCCTAGCAGGTTTTGACCTTGAGCAACTCATCGGATCACCTATTTTTCAGGCTAAGTTGAAATCACAAATTGACAGCCTAAAAACTGACTACAGCAACCAATATCGGATCTACCATCGTGACTATCATCAAACTATCCAAGCTCTTAAATCTGACTTAGCCGACACCGAAGAAAAATTGCAAGTCTTAGAACGTTTAAATAGTATTAGTGAGCTAGGTTTGCCTATTGCTTCAAAGCTAAGGCTACAGAGAGAGGCATTGCTCAAAAAACTAAACATCTGTCCTGTAAACGATCAGGAACTACAATCAAGCTTGTTGCACGATCCGTTATGTACAAGTTGTCGATTGGAGTTAAAGAGTTCAATCCCTACTGAGTCAGTGATAATTTGGCGACAGGAATTAGATGGGGCGATCGCTGAGCAAATTGTCAGATTAAAAAATGAGACAGTCAAACGTCTTCTCAGAAATTCTGAAGTAGCAACAGTAAAACAGTTGTTACAAGTTCTAGATACAAATCAGACTGAGAATTTGATCGATTTGATTACGGATGAGATGACTCAGCAGATTCAGGCTCTCTTTAGACAAGCTAATGTTGTTTCTGCTACAAGTGATGTCTTGGTGCAAATACGAGAGTCTTATTCCACTATTGAAAGAGAGCAATTAAAAGATGTGTTACGAACGATCGAGCTACTGCTAGAAGCTAAGTTTGAAGAAGTAGAACAGGCAAATCCTGGCAAAAATATACGCATTAACCTAGAGTGAAAGTGGTAAAACTATGTCTATTGATACTGAGTTAGTTGTAAAAGCTTTGAGGCGACTGCCCCAAGGATTAACCCTACTTGAAATTTGGAATCATCTTGCAGAAGAGCCAGAATACAAAGGTAAGTTAAGCCTTTTCCCCAATTTACTGCCGAAGCTACGCGAACTGCGAGACTCTCAAGTGATTTCTCATATTGGTTCGAGATGGTCACTGATAGGGGCAGCAGGAAATACAAAATATCCAATCGATACACCCGAATCTACAAATGGAGAGCAACAAGATTATCTTGAAAGTGATGAATCAATCCAGCTTGATAATTTTAATGAGCCTATAGGAGATGATTGTTTAGTCGTTTACTATGATTCACCCATGAAATCATTGAAATTATCTATAAGAGCCTCTAATTGTTTGATAGCAAGCAAAATTTATACCGTTGAAGACCTACAAAGCTTGTCTGACAGCCAGTTAATCAATATCAAACATTTAGGACAGAAATCTTTAGATGAAATAAGAGAAGTATTGTCTAAATTAAACCCACTTCCAAAACTTGTAAAGCAACACGATTATATTAAAAGTGATGAATCAATCCAGCTTGATAATTTTAATGAGCATACAGGAGATGATTGTTTAGTCGTTGACTCTGCTTCATTTATTAAATCATTGGGGTTATCTATAAGAACCTTTAATTGTTTAATGAGAAATAAAATCTATACCATTGAAGACCTACAAAGCTTATCCGATGATCAGTTAATCAATATCACAAACTTAGGACAAAAATCTTTAAACGAAATAAGAGAAGTATTGTGCAAATTAGCCACACTCCCAAAATTTACAAATACAAAATCAGAAATATCAGTAGAAGATCTTCCCGAATGGGCTAATATAAAAACTTTAGAAATCTCAACTAATGATCTATTAGTTGAATTTTTAAAAGTTACTTCCCAACCCTTACATCAAATCCTACCTCTAAAGCAAACATTACATTTACACAGAATTATTAGGCAGTATTCTACAATAGCTCATCTAATCTATGCTTTTGAAACAGAGAAGCTAAATTTAGATCCGAGAGAGAGAGTAGAACTAACCCGAATCATCAATCCTTTCCGTGAATTGCGTAATGTATCTCAGGCTTATCTTGACTGGCTTGCCTGTCTTCCCATTTCAATCCTTGTCGATATACTGGTAAAACGTAAATGGACACAAGATAACCTCAGTGAAGTATATTTACAGCAAATACTTTCTGTCACTCCTCATGATTTTCGCCAATCTATATACCAAGATATCATTTCAGGCAAAATTCCATCAAAACGTTTTCTCACGGTCTTTGAAGAAATACAAGATGTCTTTTCTACAATAGGTACACCAGAGAGTTATGTTTTACAGGAAAGATTAAAATTCCGAGATGGAAAACAGAGGACTCTAGAAGATATTGCAATAGAATTAAACATAACTCGTGAAAGAGTTAGGCAGATTGAACGCACCGCAAAAAGCAAGTTAAAAGAATCAAAATTACATACTCGTTATGGAGGGTACTTTCTGGAACAATTTAGCAATGTAGCAATGGAATCTTTATATTCTGCTGGATATATTGCTACACTTCCAAACTGGACTGAAGAAATAGAATTTTTATATCCTGCTGGTGAAATTCATCTACCATCTGTTATTTCATGGTTTGTTGAAGAGCAGATTGCTGAAGTTTATACTTATAAAATCTCAGATAATCAACTCTTCTATTATATAGCTCCAATCTCTAGCCAAATATTATCAAATATACAGACTCAAATATCAGGATTTTGGCAAGAGCAAAAGATAAGCGATCGCACACAACTTCATCAAATTATTCTACCTCTCTTGCCTGAAGAAATTAGTAACCCTGAAAAAGCTGCAAACACATTGATACAAGTATTTTGTCAAGAGCAAGTGCCTAATGTTTTTAGCAAGAAAAAGTGGAAAATGGCAGATTATGCATATTATGTTTTGTATAAAGCAGGTAAACCTCTTCATTTTAAAGAAATAAGTGACCGTATCAAACAGCTAAAAACAGATTGGCAAGCAAAAAATACTGAGAGAGCAGGACAGGGCTTAATTGATAATCATCCTGACATTATTCGCTCTGGAAGTGGTATTTACGGACTGCGTGAATGGGGAACCATGCCATATGGTCATTTCAGAGAAGTTTTACTTGATTACTTGAGTAAACAGCCTCTACCAGTAGATGTTGACTATATACATGCAGAATTAAGTCGAAAATTATATTCAGTCACTCTAACTACAGTTAAAACGGATCTAGACGCGCATCCACATCTATTCCAAAAATACAGTAACTTCTATGGACTCAAAAACAGGCGTTACGAACTCTCCAACCAAACTCTCTTAAATCTCTTAGTCGCAAAATTAGAAGCGGAGCCAGTTAGTCTAGTTGATCTTGAACAAGATTCCGATCTCAGTGAGTATAGAGACATAATATATCTGTATTTGAATATCAGCCCTTTATTTTGGAAAGTTGGTTCATTTAAAGATCAAAAATTTGCTCTGGCTATAGAAGGGAAATATCTATATCAACCTGGAGATGCTAAGCAATTAGTTGCTGATATATTTGAGCGGATTCGCGAACCTCTTCATCCTAAAGACTTTCTACGCATTCTCCTTATTTACTATGCTTATACACCAGCAGATTCAGCATTCAGTCGCATCCTTGATGGAGATCAAATTTATATGCCAATTATAGAAGCTCTTTATATTCCAAGAGCATGGATGGAGGATGAAGATCTCAGTCCTATCATAGAAGACTTAGATAGAGATAAATACCGCGAAGTTGTTAAATTCACTTTGGGTTCTAAAAGTCTACAAGTTAATGATGAGTTAGTATTCGACTGGTTAAATTTTTGCTATCAAAATCGTTTTTTCTATCGAGGCTCATTGGTTTTTGACCAACTAGATCTAAGCAAACTTCCAGAGGAGAAATCAGCAATAGCTCGTAAAATCGGTCAAATTTGTCAGCGTAATGGCGATATCTCTGCTCTTAGCTTCAGAAAGAATAGTAATTGTGAAGTGATTGATGATAATACTAGTTTAGACATTGAAGAATTACGTGAGCAAGCCAAGTCTGGAGAGCGTGCATCTTCACAGGGACTAGCAACCTTAGAAGATGGAAAGCACTACGTTCGCTACACTACACTTAATATAGAGATTCATATCGAGAAATGGGGTGGATCTACTAGCGCTCAAATGCGTGTTCTTAAAGTTTTATATAGAGGAGAAATGTTTGATCCAAGTAAACACAATCCAATTGTTAACCATTTTCCCATAGAACAAAGACTTGAAGAAATGAACAAACTCTACGACGCAACACTAACTGCATATGGACAAGTCGATTCTTATTTACAAATAGTAATTGGATCGAAAGCAACCTGGGGCGGTGTTGGCTATCGAAATTTGAAACCTATCATTGATGAAACCTCATGAGTACACCTACTACCCTGATCGAATATACCTTTCATTGGCTTACAAAACTACCTAAAGCCGCAAAATTAGTTCTCTGGCTAGATCCTTATAGCTTGCTAGATCTTACAAATGATTTGGTCGATGAACAAGGCAAGACATGGCAGATTATTTCTTATCGAGGTGATGATTTTCGTTTTCGCGCTGCATACAGAGACTATGACAAAATTCAACCTCTAATTATCTGGATACGTCCCCTACTGGGCAAATCCAATCCGATTCTTGACCTAACTTACCTCTCAGATTTCCTCAATCGCAACGATGGCATTCTTGACATCCAATTTGAGAATATTCTTTCTCAACTAACTCCATTTAAGGCTTGGTCTTCTGACCTTGCCAACCACAATAATATAATTGCTTCTAAATTAGGAGAGTTAACTCAAGCAGCCGAATCTTTTCACAAAATCACGGCTAAGTCAGTTCTTAATAGTGACGATCTGAAAATTTTGCTGCTTCATGTTGAGCAACCAGAGCTAAGTCTAGAGTTACTCGGCAATATTCCTAGACAAATTCCCCATAAACTTGTAGCTTGGTACTTGCAAGTTGCGCTAGTTGTGTCAACCTCAAAAGTCTTTAGCCCCGCGTTAGTTGAGTTTATCTCTAGCCTACCCATATCTATTGACCTGCTAGAGCTAACGCCCCCCGATTTAATCCGTTTAGCCTATGTTAGCTATGCTGGTTCCACATTCAAAGCTTCTCATGTTAGCGATCGCCTGATTTGGCTACCTCGATTATCCAGTCAGAGCCTAGAGATATTTCAGTCAGCTTTAGATTTCCTTCAAGAAAATCATACTTACTGGCAAAAACTACTGGCTAAAGCAGAAGAGCTAATAACTCTTGAGCAGATTGATAGTGTAATCAAGGAGCTACCAGCGAAACCCCAAGAAATTGCTAGCCGTACAAATCTTGCAGGAATATGGGTTGCAGCAATTTGTAGTGCTATCAATGCAGGTATTCCTCTCCAAGAATTCGATCAAGCGATCTATACCTCACCACCTTTATTAGGTAACTACCTTGATGTGGCGAACACTTTACAACAGGCGATCGCAATCAGCCATAAAGTTGATTCTCATCTTTCAAAGCAATGTCCAACCTTTGACAACCTTTCTACCTTGATAGATTGGTATCGCACCCAAGATATACATAGTCAAGAACTAAGGATATCTCGTGCGATTCGTGGCGTTTTAAATCTGAAGAAATTATCAGGGGAACTGTTGGAGAAAATTATCGGTCAGCTACGAAATCTACATTCAGATTGGAGAGATTTCTTGAACCTGCTTGATAAAAATTTAGCCGACTTAGTTACAGGTTCTCATTGGGCTAATTTCTGCCAACATCCTAGACATTCAACTCAATTTCTCTCAGATCATATTCCCAATCAAATCCCTAAAAATACTAATGTCTGGTTTTTGATTTTTGATGGAATGCGCTTAGATTCATGGGATCTAGTCATTAAACCAGCCTTAGAAAAATATTTTCAGATAGAAGATAAAACTTATCTCACTTCACTACCATCTATCACTGACATTGCTCGTATAGCTCTAATTGCTGGCTCCACTCCTGACCAGTGGGAAAATGCGTCAGGGCTTTACGTTAAAGATCATAATGTACTTGCTGGGAAAAGATTTAAAATCCCTCCAGACCGCCGCAAAGAAGAACTTCAAATAGTTGTGCGATCGGAGACTATTGAAGGTCAGTTACGTCTGGGGCTTAATGATAGTGATGCCAAAAAATATAACATTCTTATTTACAACGTCAGTGATGATTGGATTCATAACTGGCGAGACGATCTTTCTAGTCTGAATGATTTCATCCAAGACACTTTGGTAAAATCTATAATTCCTGACATTACTTCGAGAATTGGTTCTGAAGATATCGTCTTTCTGTCAAGCGATCATGGCTTTGTCGAGCTTGAACGTGACGATCAGATAAAAGTCACTCAAATTGATAAGTATGACGTTCGCTATCGGTATTTAAAAACAACAATGTCAATCTTTGGCAGGAGCGTTAGCTATGGAAGTAATGCTGCCTATACATATCGTTTGGCAGTCGGTCGTGAATGGTTTAACCGTCCAGACAGTAATAATATGGAGAGGTTTACTCATGGTGGAATATCTCTGGACGAGATGGTTGTGCCAGGAGCGATACTCAAACCATTGTCAAAACAATAAAACACTTTTTAAATACTTTGGCGATGTTTTCGGCACTGGTCTAACAATTTGGGATATGAAACTATAAGCCAGATTCTATAACGGTTCTAGCTGCAAAGCCATACAAACCAACGATTTACATCTTGCCAAGCATCCCGAACTCGATCTATACCCCTTGGAATGGCGATCGCAGATCGATCATTTCAACGAGAAAATCTATGAAACTGTGAACAATGGCTTTTATCGTTGTGGTTTTGCCCAAACTCAGTCAGCCTACGAGCAAGCTTGCCAAGAATTATTTACCACTCTTGATGAGTTAGATAAAATTCTGGCGACAAATCGGTATTTATGTGGCGATCGCCTGACGCTAGCAGATGTACGATTATTCACGACGCTGTTCCGATTTGATATTGCCTACTATGGTTTGTTTAAGTGCAATCAACGGCGAATACAGGACTATCCTTACCTTGGTGCTTATCTGCGCGACATTTATCAGATTGGTGATGTTGCTG
>JAJAZG010000276.1 GCA_026785865.1 Pseudanabaena sp. CAN_BIN31 | reverse complement strand
CTTTCCGGGTAACCATTCGAGATTACCATGCTTGCCGACATGGGCGATCGCATGAGCCTTAAACGTTTCGCGTACCCATTGATAGAAAGCCATATAGTTATGGGTCGGTTCTAAATCTGGTGCGTGATAATTTAAAGTTGGGTCGAGATCGTAGCCGCGTGAGGGTTGGATACCGACAAAAATATTGCCAAATTGCATCCCTGCGATCGCAAACTCTTTTGATTCCGTTTGCACTTCTCTCGGTTCACCCCAACGAGTTTGGATGCCAGACTGGACTAATTCTGGTAATTCCTGAAAATGAGCTTGATATTCTGCTAACGGCAGCGATTGATAGATTTGACGCGAACCATAGGCTTCAGGATCATTGGTGACACCTGTAGTTAATAATTTCATCAATTCGTCACTGGTTTCGGGAATCTCACCAACGGTATAACCATCATTCTGTAAAGTTTTGAGAATTTCCAAACAACTCGCGGGTGTATCTAAGCCAACTCCATTTGCTAATCTGCCATCACGATTGGGATAGTTAGCGAGAATCAGCGCGACTTTGCGATCGCCTATATTTGTATGCTTGAGATCAACCCATTTCGCCGCCAGATCCGCGACAAAATTGATGCGCGATCGCACAGGTTCATAGGTGAGGATTTCCGTTTGGATCGCCGAGTTCTGTCCTTGCATAGCTTTAAATGAGACGGCTCTAGTGATAATTCTGCCATCAACTTCTGGCAAAACCACATTCATCGCCATATCGCGGGGTGATAGTCCTTGAGTTCCGCTCTCCCATCCTTTGCGAAGCCCTCCACTAAAAATCACTTGAAATACTGGCACATTCAAGGCTTCCCAAAGATCGACTTGCGGGGTATCAGTTTTGAGGCTTGCCAAAGAGAAGCTGGTGGTATTTAAAACAACATCAACTTTTTGATCGAATTTAGATAAACAATAATGAATTAATTCGGTTTGAACATCAGGTTCTTTAAGTGACGAAACATAGATAGGTAGAGGTTTAAGATTGCGTTCAGACAATGCCTCACATAAAGCGGCGATCGCCAAGGTATTCCCTGACAAATAATGAGCGCGATAAAAGAGAATCGCCACTAGCCCAGTCATGGTTCGCTCTCCATCAGGAAGCGAACTATCATATATCCCTATACGCGGCACTGATTGAGGATCTTGATATTCTGTCGGCACATCTAGAAATTCTGTGGCGATAAACTTCAATAAATTATGATAATTAGCAACTCCAGCCTCAATAAAATATTGCCAAGCCTGATTTACTAAAGTTAGTGTCGTGGTGGAATGACTGGTTAAAGTCGGATCGGGACGTTCATCGCCTGGTAACACAATCAAAACTGCGCCCGTATTTAGCACAGTTTCCTTAACTACTTCCAATCCATAACTCCAATAAGATTGTCCCCCGATTAAGCGGACAATAATCACTTTCGCCTTTACCAAAACCTCTTCTGCATAGGTATCGATCGCTATTTGTTGCTGCAACTGCAACACATTCACCACCCTGATTTGCGGAAAATCTTCAGGCAACTGCGCCGTGGCGGCGGCAAGAGTCTGGATATCAGTATCGGCGGAGGTGATGATCACAATCGGCGCAGGTTCCTGTTCCACAAAAATCACATTGTCGGTTGACTGGTTCCAGCCCCCTGATATAGTAGCGATACGATGCATTAGTTATTTGGTTCGGCTAGGAAAAATTAGGCAATGGCAATTATTATCGCAGGTGAACGCAGTGGCGTGGGGAAAACTACAGTAACTTTGGCGCTATTAGCCGCCCTAAAAGCGCGATCGCCATCTCCCAAATCGCTAGTGCAATCTTTTAAAGTTGGACCCGACTACATCGATCCGATGTTTCATTCCTATATTACGGGGCTACCCTGCCGCAATCTCGATCCCGTACTTACGTCTGAATCTTATGTACAGTCATGTTTTGCCAAGCATAGCCAGTCAGCCGAATATTCCCTCATTGAAGGCGTGATGGGTCTATTTGATGGCGCAACGGGTAAAGATGACACAGCCAGCACCGCCCATGTAGCGCGATTGTTAAATGCGCCTATAGTATTGATTCTCAATTGTGCTAGCACCTCGCGATCTATTGCGGCGATCGCCCATGGATATCGCACCTTCGATCCGCGTATTCACATTGCAGGAGTAGTTCTCAATCGCGTGGGCAGCGATCGCCATTTGGAATTATTAACCCAAGCTCTAGAACCTCTAAACTTACCGATTTTAGGCGTTCTGCGCCGCCAAGATGATATCTCAATTCCCGATCGCCATTTAGGACTAATTCCGACTGCGGAAATGTCTGATCTTGATGCAATTATCGATCGCATGGCGCATATAGGCGAGACTTGCTTTGATTGGGAGAAGTTGTTGCCATTGATGGAAAGCCCTCACCCCCCAGCCCCCTCTCCCAAGGGGCGAGGGGGAGAAATATCCGCAGGAGATGGGGAGTCAATCTTGCTCCCCTCTCCCTCAGGGAGAGGGGAGCAAGAT
>JAJAZG010000275.1 GCA_026785865.1 Pseudanabaena sp. CAN_BIN31 | reverse complement strand
CACTTCCCTTCAGTTTCTCTGCTGTCTTTTTATACAGCCTTTTCGCTTCGTCTCTTACTTCAATCATTCCTATTTCCTTTCTCTAGTTTCTGCAATTATATCCTAATTAATGGATCTATTATTTCTTGGTAAACCCTAAGTAAACAGCCCCTGACTTTACCGCCATGTTTTGCGTGAGCAATATCGAAACTCTCATCAAATATTACGACCTTTTCAAATAGCAATAATCACAGATAGATAAACCTCTCAAAATCGCGACTATCTTCAGCTATGCCGTCAATGAAGAGAACCCAGAAGCAAATGGCTTAATCGAAGAAGAATCCTTTGACATTCCAGATAACAATGGGCTTAAGCCCCTTGCTCTTTCTAATCGCGACAAGCTAGAGCAGTACATCGCTGATTACAACACCCTTTTTAATACCAAACACAGCATCAACGATAGCCAAGCCTTTTATAACTACGCTCAAGATATTTCTAAGCGTGTCAGAAATGGAGAGATTGACATTCTGCTAGTGGTGAATATGTTCTTAACAGGCTTTGATAGCCACAGACTCAACACACTCTATGTCGATAAAAATCTCAAGTTTCACGGCTTAATTCAAGCCTTTTCTCGCACCAATCGCATTCTCAATGACAAAAAATCTCAAGGCAACATCGTTTGTTTTCGGAATCTCAAAAAAGCCACTGATGAAGCGATCGCTCTATTCTCCAATAAAGATGCTAAAAAGACAGTGCTAGTCCAGCCCTATGAGGACTATATGACGCGGCGATCGCTCTATTTGCGATCGCACCCACCATCAAAAGCGTTGATAAATTACCCGATGAAGATGCACAACTAGCCTTTGTCACCCAATTTCGCGAATTATTACGCCTCAAAAATGTCCTAACCAGCTTTGCCGACTATAAAGAAACCGATCTGACCCTCGAACCGCAAAAGTTTGAGGACTATAAAAGCAAATATCTCGATATCAATGACAGCGTAAA
This sequence comes from Pseudanabaena sp. CAN_BIN31, assembly GCA_026785865.1. Classification (GTDB taxonomy): domain Bacteria; phylum Cyanobacteriota; class Cyanobacteriia; order Pseudanabaenales; family Pseudanabaenaceae; genus Pseudanabaena. The sequence continues at coordinate 6,883 of JAJAZG010000275.1, read as the reverse complement.
GAAAGAGCGCACCAGCGAAACCCCTTCAGTTCTCGATAATGTGGACTTTGAACTAAGCCTAATTCATCGCGATGAGATTAACGTCGCCTACATTCTCAATCTATTGAGAGACATAAGCCGAACTAACCCAGCCGAAGCTCAAAAACGTCGCCAAGAAGCGATCGACCAAATGACAGGAGAAATCCAACTCCGCAGCAAACGTGCCCTCATTGAGGAGTTTATCGAAAAGGATCTCTCAAACCTTGCCCCCGATGAAGATGTTACGATCGCCTTTGAGAACTATTGGCTCATCAAAAAAGCAGCAGCATTCAATGAACTTTGCACTAGCGAAAATCTGCAAAACGAAAAACTAGAAGAAATTCTCAAAACCTATAACTTTGCCAACCGCTTACCACGCGATCAAGAAATCACTGATTCCCTAAACTTTAAGCCCAAAATCCTAGCCCGTAAAACAATTATTGAGCGTGTATCCCAAAAAATTACAGACTTTATCGACACCTTCATCGAAGGCATGGGCGGCACTGTTTAGCCGATATTTGCAACTTACGCGATCGCCGATCGCTCAGATTATTTTGACTCAAGGAAAAGCGCTATAGCTATATAATGTTCAAAAATATATTCCAGTAACTCATGGCGATCGCGTTTCGTAAATATCACGGACTAGGTAACGATTTTATTCTAATTGATAATCGTGACCAGCCCGAACCAATTCTCACTTCCGAGCAAGCTGCCAAATGGTGCGATCGCAATTTTGGTATTGGCGCTGATGGGGTGATCTTTTTGCTGAATGTTCCTAAAGGCGAACATCGGATGCGAATTTTCAATACCGATGGTTCTGAACCAGAGATGTGTGGAAATGGAATTCGTTGTTTAGCTAAGTTTATGCAAGATTTAGATATTCCTACTGTTGAAGGCAAATATCAAATCCAGACTGGTGCGGGATTGATCGTGCCGCAAATGGATGCTGACGGACAAGTGACAGTGGATATGGGCAAGCCATTTTTGACCGCCGCCGAGATTCCCACGACTTTGGGAGAAAGCGATCGCAAAATCGTTAACTTCCCTCTCGAAGTCGGCGATAAGACTTGGCATGTCACCACCGTGAGCATGGGAAATCCTCACTGTATGATCTTTGTCGATGATGTCGATAGTATTCCCTTAGCAGAAATCGGCGTTCTTTTTGAACATCATCCTGTATTCCCTAAACGCACTAATACCGAGTTTGTGGAAGTTGTCAATCGCAGCTATGTGAAAATGCGGGTATGGGAACGCGGCGCAGGGGCAACTCTGGCTTGTGGAACGGGTGCTTGTGCGACCGTAGTAGCTGGTGTTTTAAACGATCTATGCGATCGCACCTGTACGGTGAATTTACCTGGTGGCGATCTAAAAATTCATTGGTCGGCTGAAAGCGATCGCATTTTGATGACAGGTCCCGCAACTCTAGTATTTACAGGCTCAGTCCAGAATCAATCATAACAAGGGGCTTAAGCCCCTTGCCTACTATATTAGTGAGATTTAAAAATGAGCGAAACTATTTTCAGCAAAATCATTAAGCGCGAAATCCCTGCAAATATTATTTATGAAGACGATCTTGCGATCGCTTTTCGTGATGTCAATCCGCAAGCACCCGTGCATTTTTTAGTCATTCCCAAACAGCCCATTGTCAAGCTTTCGGAAGCAACTATCGAAGACCAATCGCTACTTGGACATTTATTGCTAGTCGCAAATAAAGTTGCCGCCCAAGAAGGTTTAGAAAATTTTCGGTTAGTGACAAACAATGGCGCGTCAGCAGGTCAAAGCGTTTTCCATTTGCATATTCATGTTTTAGGCGGGCGTTCCTTTGACTGGCCCCCAGGTTAAAGCCCAAGAGAGTCGCTTCGCGACTCTCTTGGGGTTCTATTGGTATTTAAGCTTAAGAAATAGCTTTAATCCTCTGAAATTTTGTAGAATCTAGTTAGGAGTATTCCTATATCTTGATTTAAACCTTTGGTCGATGGCAGGGCTCAATTGTGACTCACACGCGCTCGAAAAATTCTCGCCTCATAATTGCGGTCTTACCTGATCAATCCTCAGCATTTGAAGCATATCGATTGCTTCAATGTCATGGCATTTCGCCAGAAAACCTCGCTCTAGTCGGCAAGGGCTACAACAGCCCCGATAGTGTTGGCTTGTTTAATCCCACTCACACCGCATGGCGTTATGCCAAGCGAGGAATGTTTTGGCTAGGGGCAATTAGCACGGCAACGGGGATTATCCTATATTTGATCTTCAGAATAAAATTAGCCAACCTTGATTGGTATCAAGCATTATTTACGATCGCCTCAACATCTGGACTAATTGGCATTTTTATTGGTGGCGCGATCGGTACTTTGTACGGCTGGTTTTTTAAAAGCAGCCTCTCAATTTCCTGTCGTACTTGCCTAGATCGTGGACAGTATTTGCTAATGCTAGAAGGCTCAGAAACGCTGACTCGGCGAGGAAAAGAAATTCTTGATGAATATACAGTGAGATAAAACTTAAAAGGCTATAGCCTTTTAGCTTCAATGCGTGTCAGTATAAGGTTTATGAAGTTTAATCAATCTATTACTTGTTGTCCGCCCTTATTAGAAGGTCGCTTGACCTCTGATGATGCCAACTATTTAGCAGCGATATTTCGGGTGTTGGGAGAACCTGCACGATTGCAAATCTTAAATCTGATTGCGGTTCAGCCTAGTCAGGAGGTGTGCGCTTGTGAACTAGTGGAAACACTAGGATTAGCGCAACCAACGGTCAGTCACCATCTTAAGGTTTTGTATGAAGCGGGTTTGCTAACCAAAGAACGGCGTGGGACTTGGATTTACTATCGGATCTTACCTGAAAAATTAGCGATGTTGCGGGATGCTCTGTCATGATTGATATGCTCAAAATGGTTAAAGCCGCTAATTTGCGTTTCACGTTGGAGTGATTTAAAGCTTGAAAATTTTGGCGATCGCAAATTAATTATTTTGCCTATCGACTACTGTAAATGGCTAACTATATGGATTATTATTAAATTCTTAAATCATCAATTTTTGCATGGCTCCTCGAAAAAAATCTATAACACCTAAATATTTTGGACAAGGGGGGGATTCTATCAAAATCCCTAGAATTGTCTATACTGCAAATGATTTGCGATTTCAGTCTGAAGAAGATTTAGAAATATATATTGAAAATCACTTTGATGAGCTTTTTCCTGAATTAGATTTAATTCAACGTCAGTTTAGATTGAAAACTCAGCGTTATGATTTGTTGTGTCGTAATAAGCATAATCATCAAGCTGTTCTTCTTGAGTTGAAAAATGAAGAAGATCGCTCAATCATTTGGCAATTAGTTAGATATAGAAAATTAATCGTTGATCAAAAACCTTTTCATGATCACATAAATTATTCATTGCCTATTGAATTAATTGCGGTCGCGCCATCGTTTCATGAAGACAGTCTTATAGACAAAGAAGCTTGCAAGTTTGAAGATAATATTCAACTGTTAACATTTAGTTTTATTGTTGAAGAGAAAATTGTTCGACTAGGAAAATATAATCATTGTATTCCTTATCATATAGCTGGATTGTCTGATGAATCTAAATTTGAGTCTATTCCGAACTATACTCAAATCTATAGCGAAGCACCTGCTTTAGCGCGTTTATTACAGAATATTCCTCAAGAGAATAGAGATGATTTTTGGCGTTTACGAAAACTCTTTTTAGCGCAACCTAAAGTAAAAGAAATTGTCAACTCTTTAGGTACTCGTGTTTTCTATGCTACAAGTAGCAGGAAAGGCAGTAAGAATCTAGCTGAGATTTGTATTTCAGGCAAACAAATGTCTTTTTTTTTACATCTTCCAAGTAAACATACTTCTATGGATGTTTACTACTCAACAGGCAATCCTGTAAAACCAAAGAGATTTGAGATTATTTTTTCTGAATCCGAAAATCTGTTTAAACTTGAAAGCCCTATTCAGTATGTAGCATTGAGTTCGACTCGTGGCATAAGTTTAAAAGAGCGAGAAAACTTGTCCGCAAGCTTTGAAAAAAACAGCTTGATTTGTGGCAGAGACTGTATGCCCAAATGGTGTAATGGCAAAGGATACTTTGCACAACTAAGCTTTGGTTACAATAATCAATCTGTTTTTAAAGCCCTTTATCCAGAACTAGTCTCTAAAAATCCTCAAGGTTGGTGGCAAGAATTTCAAACTCAAGAAACTGATAAGTTAGGCTGGTTTATTGATCTTGCAATTCGCGCTTGGCGATATAAAATTTAGATTTATCCTGTTTTTCGCAAAGCTAAACGTACTTATTTTTAAAAGGCGATCGCAAAATGACTAATATTCTCGACATCATTGAGGAGGATTATGCAAAATTTCCTGAGGCGCAAACCTATAGCATCTATAGCGAAGATGTTTATTTTAAAGATCCTGTTTATAATTTTCGAGGAATCAAGCGATATCAAAAAATGATCGGCTTCATTACCTTTTGGTTTAAAAATCTCAAGTTAGATCTTCACGACATTTCGCGTACAGAAAGTCTAATCAAAACTCGCTGGACAATGAGTTGGGATGCCCCGTTACCTTGGAAACCGCGTATTAGTGTTTCAGGTTGGAGTGACTTAGAGCTTGAAAATTTTGGCGATCGCGAGTTAATTATTTCCCATGTCGATTATTGGGAATGCACTAAATTTGATGTGATTAAGCAGCACTTTGTTTCCTAAAAAAGCTGTGGCTAACGCGCAGCGTTAGCCACAGATCTATTCAGGAGTTGAGATCGCTAGAATCTCCTCAAAACTAGGTGCAATTATTGCTGAAGGTTTTTCGCTAAGCCATAACCAATACTCATAATTACCAGTCCTTCCTTGAATTGGTGAAGGCGTTAAACCTTGAAACTGCCAACCAAAATCTTGAGCAGATGCTAAAACTTGCGCGATCGTCTCCGCCCTAACTTTTGGTTCGCGCACAATCCCATTTCTGCCCACTTGCCCCTTACCAGCTTCAAATTGTGGCTTCACTAACAGTAAAGTCTCACGCGGCGATCGCAATAAATTCCAGAGCGAATGTAAAATCTTTGTTAAGGAAATAAACGATAAATCCAACACCGCAAAGTCAGGAACAATATCTTCGGGCGCATACAAATCTTCGGGCGTGATATGTCTTAAATTAGTGCGTTCGCGCAAAACCACCCGTTCGTCGCTGCGAATTGACCAAGCTACCTGCCCATAACCCACATCAACACCGTAAACCTTTGCCGCGCCCTGCTTGAGCATACAGTCAGTAAAGCCGCCTGTGGAGATGCCACCATCAAAACAAGTGCGATCGCTTAAGTTCATCCCAAACTTAGCCAAGGCTCCTGCCAACTTTTCACCACCACGCGACACAAAAGGCGATTGTTGCTTTACCAAAATCACCGCATCCTCGTTGACTGTCGTGCCAACCTTATCAATCACATATTGATTGACCTGTACCCAGCCCGCGCGAATAAATTTTTGCGCTTGCTCCCGCGATGGGGCAAGCTCTAAGTCAACTAACAAAACATCTAAACGCTTTTTCAAACTTTATCCAAACATTCAGGTAAAAATTTAGGCAGTATCATATAGTATACCTCTGACGTAAGCAGTTTAACCTGATGTATACAGTTTTAGAAGCGATCGCTACAGCTAATCCACCCTACAAACTCACTCAGTCTGAAGCAGCAGACTTTATGTTAAAGACTGAAAGTCTATCAACTTCTATTAGAAAAAGAATCCCCTCAATTTATGCAAACTCAGGCATCGATTATCGCTATAGCTGTATTCCCGACTATGGCGGCGACCTACAAAATTTTGAACTATATCCGCCTAATTGGGAACTCACGCCAACACCAAGCACGTTTAGGCGAAATCAAGTATATGCAACCTATGCCCCTAAACTAGCTTTGCAAGCAGCGCAACAAGCGATCGCCGAAGCATCTCTTACCGCCCAAGATATTACTCATTTAATTGTCGTCAGTTGTACAGGATTTTCGGCTCCAGGAGTCGATATCCAGTTAATCGCGCATTTAGGGCTTTCGACAGCGATCGCCCGTACGATGATTGGATTTATGGGTTGCAATGCGGCTTTTAATGGACTCCAATCGGCTCACGCTATTTGTCAGAGCGATCGGCAAGCCAAAGTTCTCTTAGTTTGCGTTGAGTTATGTTCATTGCATTTCCAAATCGCTGACACCCTAGAGAATACAATTATCAATGCTATTTTTTCGGATGGAGCTGCTGCCGTAATTCTTACTTCACATCCATTTTCTGAAGCAGAAGGAAAACTTGCTTATACCGATGGATGTAGTCTCTTGATTGAAGATACTCAAGAGCTAATGAATTGGACAATCGGTGACACTGGTTTTCTGATGAATTTATCACCGAAAGTGCCTGATACAGTAGCAAGTTATTTGCCCAATTATTTACAAACTTTCTTAGACAAACATCATCTCACTCAGAATGATCTCGACTTTTGGGCGATTCACCCAGGGGGAAGAAAAATTATCGAAAAAGTTCAATCAGGTTTTGAATTAAGCGATCGCATGGTGGCTGACTCCTATGACATTTTGCGGCGTTATGGCAATATGAGTTCACCAACAGTTCTATTTATCCTTAAAGAGATATTAGCCAAGCATCAAGCAGGATTGGGCGTTCCCGTTGAAAATGGGATTGCGCTGGGCTTTGGTCCTGGACTATCGATAGATAGTTGCTTATTTCAAAAGATTTAATATTGTGCAATAAAAAACAAAATCCAAAAAGCTGTGGGGGCCCCCCCCCGGGGGCGCCCGGCGGTTTGGGGGGTTTGGGTGTTTTTTTGGGTTGGTTAATAAATAAGAATAATTTATTTAATAATAATTTTGTGGGTTTTT
>JAJAZG010000274.1 GCA_026785865.1 Pseudanabaena sp. CAN_BIN31 | reverse complement strand
TTCATGGTAGAGTAACGGGTTTGGTTAATCTCAGCTATATCCAAGTCATAGTTGTAGATTGAGCCAATCAAACAGCAGAAAAGCCTAAATCAAGCCAACCCATAACTGTATCACGTTTTGAGTTCTGCAAGAGGTCTAATCAATTGTGACAATTACAGGAGTGTGATCGCTAGGTTGGATGAGCTTGCGTGGTTCGACATCGATCGCACTAGCCGTAGCGCGATTATAAAGTGACTCGGTTAAGAAATGGTAATCAATCCGCCAGCCACGATTGCGACTAAATCCACCCGAACGATAATCCCACCAGCTATAGTAACCGCCGCCCGATTCAAATTTTCTGAACACATCTTTAAAGCCAAGATTTAAAACTTTATCTAAAGCTTCGCGCTCAACGTCAGTAGACATTACCTTATTTTCGCGACCCTTGGGATCGTAAATATCCAGATCGGCGATCGCTACATTAAAATCGCCACAAATTAGCACATTAGGATTTTGAGCCAGCAAAGTTTGCAAGTATTCTTTTAATAACTTCAACCAGCGCAACTTGTATTCATATTTCTCACTCCCCACTTCTGAGCCGTTGGGAACATACATATTCACAATTTGCACATCGCCAAATTTAGCCGTAATCAAGCGCTTCTGTTCATCCAAATTAGGTTCATTAATTTCGCCTAATACCGATGCAAAACCTGTTTGAATATCCTCTAAAGGCGATCGCGAGATCAGTGCCACACCGTTATAGGATTTTTGTCCATAAATATAAGTTTGATAACCTAACTCAATAAATGGCGCGTGGGGAAAATCAGCATCGATTACCTTTGTTTCTTGTAAGCACAAGACATCTACTTCAGGATTTGCTTGCAACCAATCACAAACATGATTAATTCTGGTGCGAACTGAGTTAACGTTCCAAGTTGCGATTTTCATGAAATCTCTATTACTAATCCAAGAGTCTTGACATAGCGCTTTAGTCGTTTTCGCACCGAAGGTGCGATCGTAACTAAAACTTTATAGTCCATTTTAAGGGGAGAAGCGCTCTAACCTTGTGTCACAATGTGAATAATCACTTACATTTTGAGTCTATTGACCATGATTTCTCACAATAATATCGCGGAACTAATCGCTAGCGTGTTGCCTAACGCGAAAATTCAGGTCGAAGATCCCAATCATGATGGTCAACATTTTTCAGCGATCGTGGTAGCGGAGCAATTTGAAGGCTTATCGATGATTAAGCAACACAAATTGGTTTATAGTGCGATTCAAGAGCATCTTGATACTGGCGCAATTCATGCATTGCAGCTAAAAACCTATAGCGCTTCACAATGGGAAAGTATGCAGGTTCAGGTTTTGTAAGCGATCGCTTGCAAAGCTATACAGTAGGGGGAATTCATAAATTTTTCCTGCTGTATATAGCTTTAAAGAATTATTCCTGAGATAGTCCTTAACCAGTTGTTTCCAGTTGATCTCGTCCCTTAGCGAATAGGGGATTTGAGTCGATGGCTCTTAATTCATGCGTATGGAAATCTCCATATAATCACCAACTGCAATCCTTTTTCATAATTAAGCCGCAATCGCTAACATCTCAAGTTCATAATTTAGTACAGCCTCAACTTGATATCTTTGGACAGGGGGAAACCAGTTCAAGAATTCTTCTACGGTTGCGCCATCACGCAAGTTTTCAAACAATGCCGAAACAGGAACCCTCGTATTCCGAAATATCCAAGCTCCACTTACTTTACCAGCTTCTCTTTCCACTTCCACTAAAGTTTCCCATCGTTTCATTAAATTTATCCTCTTTGGAAAACGAAAAATTACTTATAACTCAATTATAAACCAATAAAATGCGATTACCCCTCATCGATAAAAATATGAGTTTTCTCGCGGGAGCGGGTTTTACATGCGTTCTAAAACACGAATACCAAGCAGATTCAAACCAAGCTTGAGAGTTTTCGCAGTGATATCACAGAGACTCAAGCGCGAAACTCTTTCTTCGGCTTGCAAGACAGGGCATTGCTCGAAGAATTGATTGAACTTTTGACTGAGTTCAAAGAGATATTGACAAAGACGGTTTGGGAATAGCTCTTCTGCAACCGCATCGATCGCTTCCGCAAATTGCAACAAATGTTTTGCCAAAATAATCTCTGGCTCAGTGGTGAGGCGCACGGCATCCACATTTAAACTCGCAAAATCAATTTCACCTTTGCGCCCGATTCCCTTTACCCGCACATAGGCATAGAGCATATAGGGTGCGGTATTGCCTTGCAAAGCCAACATTTTATCGAAACTGAAGATGTAGTTGCTGGTGCGATTTTGCGAGAGGTCGGCATATTTGACTGCACCGAGTCCCACAGCTTCGGCGACATCTTGTTTAAATTCTTCCGATGCTTCTGGGTTACGAGTCTCGATATCCGCACGCGCACGGGCGATCGCCTCTTCTAAAAGACTCTTCAACGACACCGTATCGCCCGATCGCGTTTTAAATTTTTTACCATCGTCACCCATCACCAACCCAAAGGGAACGTGAGTGGTCTGCACGGTTTCAGGAATCCAATTCGCTCTCCGCGCCACCTGAAAAACTTGTGTAAAATGTCCTGATTGACCGATATCAGTTACATAAATGATCCGCGTGGCTCTGTCTTCGCGAATGCGATAACGCAGGGCGGCGAGATCGGTTGTCGCGTAGTTATAGCCACCATCAGTTTTCTGGATGATTAGGGGCAGTGGCTGACCATCTTTATTACTGAATCCTTCCAAAAAGACACATAAAGCACCTTGATCTTCTTGCAATAAGCCTGTTTCGCGTAAATCTGTAACGACATCAGCTAAATATGCGTTATAAAAAGATTCGCCACGCTCTTGCACTTGGATATTTAGAACGTCATAAATCTTTTGGAACTCACGGCGCGATTGTTCGCAAAGTAATAACCATGCTTGTTTTGCCGATGATTCACCAGCTTGCAACTCGACCACCGCAGCGCGAGAAGTCTCTTTAAATGCTTCATCTTCATCAAAACGTTTTTTTGCTTTGCGATAGAGTTCTACTAAGTCACCGATCGCGATCGCATCAGCTTTAGTGAGTGCATCGGGATAAACTTCGCGCAAATAAGTAATCAACATCCCAAACTGCGTTCCCCAATCGCCGACATGGTTGAGGCGCAAAACTTCATGTCCTTGAAATTCCAAAATTCGAGCAATGCTGTCACCGATAATCGTTGATCGCAAATGTCCGACATGCATTTCCTTAGCAATGTTCGGACTAGAAAAATCGACAATGATCCGATCAGGCTGATCAACTGTGGCGATCGCAAGGCGATCGCTTTTTTGCATTTTCGCTAATTGCATTTCTAAATAACTTAGCTTCAACTTTAAGTTAATAAATCCTGCCCCTGCGATCGTGGGAGCCTCAAATATCTCGTTTATCGAGCCATCAGCGTGTAAATTTGCGATTATTTGCGCCGCTACATCTTGGGGCTTTTGTTTCAGCTTCTTAGTTAAGCCTAGCGCCGCATTACATTGATAATCACCAAACTTAGCATCCTTAGATGGCGCAACCGCAGGATCGTATTTAGCATATTCTTCGCCAAATGCAGCAGCGATCGCCTTGGAACAACGAATTTTTAAATCGGATAAAACAGAAGTAGTCATGGGTTAATTTTTAGCCTATGGTTGATTAATATAGCGTTTTTTAACGCAGCAAGTGAAGGCTTTGCGAAGTAGCACCTTGACTTGCTATCAGAAAGCAATTAAACTGGGTGCAAGCACGATACTAAAATTATATGAAAATATTTAAAGTCAGTTCTCTCAGGCAAGTTTTAAAGCAACTATTTTTGGGTTTTGGAACTGTGGCGATCGCGCAATTAGCTCTATTCACAAATCCCAGTTTTGCCGCACCGAATACTCTGACCCTTAGCGTTTATCCTCTCGGTTCCAGAGGCACTTTCCCAATCTGTCCCACCGAGTTTAGTCTCACCCAAACCTCACGCCCCTATTACGAAGGCGGCTATACAATCGATGGCTCAGCGTCTCTTGGTTGGTTTGCCAAACCGTTTAAAATGGAAGCAAGTGATGCATTTAGTGTCACTTGGATGGCAGAACTACAAACCAAATATCGCAACTGCCAAGCATCTGCAATAGTCACCAAAATTAATGATAAACCATTCCAAGGTCATTCCTATTTACGAATGCGCTTTATCAATGGAAAAGCCTATCTAATTTTGGACATGACAGGAATGCGTGATGCTAATAGTCTAACGACTGTGATTATTAAGCAAGATGTTAAAAATGGTAATCCGATTTGGTCATGGTCAGGTACAGACTAGATAAGCTGCTAAAGCTGTAGCGCACGCGCAGCATGTGCCACAGCTTTAGCAGGGTTCTGACTTTGGTAGTCCTAAAAAGTCACATCTTCATAAAGATCGACAAATTTCCCTTCAAAGTTAATGCTTGACAATTGGAAGTTATCTTGCTCATAGGAGTAAGTTTGCAATACCCAAAATCCTTCTAGATTACGCCGAAAGCATTCAATGCGTTGACGTTTAGCACTAATTAGGACATATTCCTCTAGGCTTTCTAATTGTTGGTAATCGGCAAATTTATCACCTCTGTCAAAAGCTTCAGTGGAACTTGAGAGAACTTCGATAATTAGTTTCGGAAACCGCTTGTGATTTTGGGTTTCTATATCTCTACGATCGCAAGTCACCATTACGTCAGGATAGTAAAAACGTTTCAAATTATCTATACGTGCTTTCATTTCAGACATATAAACGCGGCAACCCGATCCGCGTAAATGGTTGCGGATTATAAAAGCCATGTTTAACGAGATTGTGACGTGGGGATCGTTTGCACCAGCCATAGCATAAACATATCCATCGATATATTCATGTTTTATATCGCTTTTTTCCTCCATTTCGAGATATTCCTCTGGAGTTATGTAGTTGAATTGTGGTACTGCAATCATAATTTACTTATTGGAAAATTTATTCATATTTTACACCTTTAGCTGAGGGGCGATCGCCTCTTGAACGCTCACCACATCAAAGCGCGATCGCCTTTTGCAAAAGATGCCCCACACTAGCAAGTAACATACAAGTTGTACAATATGTATATTTGCGTGACTAATTCACGTATTTTTGCCTCTTGACTAAAAAATTATGCTGTTAGACTTTACCGTAGAAAACTTTCGCTCGATTAAGGGTGCAGAAACACTTAGTGCTGTGGCGGCAAGCAAAAGTAAGGGCAAGCCCAGTAATAGTGAGAGTCGCCGTCGGGTTAAGTCTGATGATGAGATTGCTCAGCCTTTTCACATTGAAGGTTGGGATATAGATGTTTTGCCAGTTATCGCAATTTTTGGCGCGAATGCTTCAGGCAAGAGTAATGTCTTAAAAGCTCTTGATTATCTACTAAATTTTATGTTTCGTGGCAGTTCTGATATTGGAGAAAAACTAATTCCTTTTAAGTTAGACCGTCAGAGTCTAAATTCTCCAAGTTGTTTCAAGCTGCGTACTATATTTAATGGAACTATATATACTTACTCTTTAGAAATAAATAATACTCAGATACTTTCAGAAAAGTTGGAATATTCTTTAGTAGCCACAAAACGAGATCGCCTTTTATATAGCCGAATTTGGAACCACAAAGAAGATGAATTTGATTGGAAAAACGGTTCAGATTTTGTTGGATCGCATACGCAACTTGAGCAGAGCCTTCAAAAATTCGAGCCGTTTATTAGTATTTTCTCGAAATTAAAAATTAAAGTAGTTAAACCACTTAGCGATTGGTTGACAGCGAGTAATTTAGGAATAAGAGACTACCAAGAAATAATAGATCCCATAGCTTAGGTTGATTTGCCGCAAATCTCAACAAACCATTTTTGAACCCACATTCCGCTCGTAATGGAAGGTAAAAAACAATTAAGAAACAGGTGCAGGGAGAAGATAGTAGCGTTGGCAGGAGAGAGGGAAGAAATTTAAAATATGAAGACGAGGGGGAGACAAATTGGTAATTTGTTTAAGG
>JAJAZG010000273.1 GCA_026785865.1 Pseudanabaena sp. CAN_BIN31 | reverse complement strand
TTATTTTTTTTTCGCCACCTATATATTTTTTGTTGTATGGTTTTTTTAAAAAAACCGCTAAATTTTATGGCTCGCCGGCGGGCGGCCTTCTATTTTCGGGTTTTTAATACAGGTGGCGATCGCTACAAAAGCAAACGATACTTTATCTCGTTTACTTTTTACTTAAAAATCATTATAAATATTAAGAAAAAAATAATTTTTAATTTATTTCGCCAAAAGTTTTCCACAGCTTTTTCCACAGATATCAAGGCTTTTTCCACAGATAAGTATTAGTTTTCCACAGGTGGTTTTAAAGATAAAGATACCTTCTCCTTACTGGTTAAGGATTTGTTAACAGCAAGTGCGTTTTACTTGGGAAAACTTTTTAGGACTGTTTATTGTGAAGATATGTAAATTAAATTGATTTAAAATGCTGATTCTATCAAATTAGCTTCATGTTTTTATCGTTTACCCTTAATACTTCGTTACGTTGACAAGAACCGCTAGTTGCACGCACAATTAAAGCCCGACCTCTGAAAATGGTTGCGTCATCTCTATCAAACTTGTTTAAAAGTTGAGGCTTCAGCATGAGTACAACCGTCAGTATATTGGCAGAAATTCCTGAAGAATTGCACGAAACCCTTCAAAGTTACCTAGAGTCACATCCTGACTGGGATCAGGATCGCGTATTTGCCGCCGCTTTATCTTTGTTCTTGTTGCAAAACGGCGGTAGCGATCGCCAGAGTTCATCACACAGTGAATCTCATCGCTATCGCAGCACCGCTAAAGTGTATTTAAATGCCTTGTTTCAGCATTCAGTTTAAAGCTTGTAGCTAAGTCCAGTCTTTACTTTGGCTGGCGATCGCATTCAAAAGTAGCAACGCAGTTGTATTAAACTGAAGGTTGCTCAACGACTTAGAAACCCCAAGCTATGAACTCCACGACGCAACCCACTGAAGCTAATCAAATCTTAGATGTTCTTGTCGTTGGGGCAGGAATTTCAGGCTTAACGATCGCCCATGAATTGATCGCCAAAAAATATCGTGTCTTGGTGGCAGAAGCACAGGATCGAGTGGGTGGGGCAATTATCAGCGCCAAAAATGATGAGGGTTATCAGTGGGAAGAGGGCCCAAATAGTTTTCAGCCTGCCCCCGAACTATTGCGTCTCGCCGTCCAAGTAGGACTCAAGGATGAATTGGTACTTGCCGATGGTAAGTTGCCGCGCTTTGTATTTCTCGATGGCAAGCTCAACGCCATACCAATGACACCCCAAGGAGCGATCGCCACAAAAATTTTGAACTGGGGCAGCAAGATTCGTCTAGCACTAGGCGCACTGGGCTTTGCTCGCCCCGCGATGGCTGGTGAAGAGTCCGTCGAGCAATTCTTTTCACGGTTACTGGGCAAACAAGCCGTCTCTAATTTGGTCGCGCCCTTTATCTCTGGAGTCTATGCTGGCGATCCCAAACGACTCAGTGCTAAGGCGGCGTTTTCTAAAATTGCTAGATTAGAAAGCTATGGCGGTTTGATCGCAGGGGCTATTCTTTCGAGTAAAGAACGTAAAGCCCAGAAGTTAAATGATCCCAATCTTCCCAAAGTAAAGACAGGTGAATTGGGCTCTTTCCGTCAAGGAATTAAAATGTTGCCTGAAGCGATCGCCACTAACTTAAGAGCGCAAGGTACGGGCGTAAAACAACAATGGACTTTGCGATCGCTAGAAAAGCAAGGCGAAATCTATATTTCTAAATTCGATACACCAATGGGTGAAGAAATCATAACTTCGCGATCGGTGGTTCTCACGACACCTGCCTACGTCACCGCTAAATTATTAGCAGATCTTTTACCAGCCGCTAGCCGAGCCTTGAATGAAATTTTTTATCCTACCGTTGCTTGCGTGGTACTTGCCTATCCTAAGCACGAGTTTATGTATGACATGAAAGGATTTGGGAACCTGATTCCCCGCACTCAAGGAGTCCGCACTCTTGGCACAATCTGGTCATCTAGTCTATTTGCTGGACGTGCTCCCGCAGGTTGGCAATTATTGCTAAACTTTATCGGTGGTACGCTCGATCCTGCCCTAGCGGAGCTTTCAGAACTAGAAATGATTGAGGCTGTTCATCAAGATTTGAAGAAAACAATTCTTCGTCCTGATACAAAAGTGGAACCAAAGGCGATCGCTGTGCATGTTTGGGATAAAGCAATTCCGCAATATGAAATTGGTCATTTAGAGCGTCTGGCGATCGTGGAGACAGAACTGCAAAAGTCTCAGGGTTTATATATAAGTGCCAATTTTATTGGCGGTGTAGCGCTAGGCGATTGCATCAAGCGTGGCTTGCAGGAAGCGATTAAAATCGACAAGTTTTTAAATAATATCAGCAAAAAATCTTTCAGTTTTCCTGAAGTACCACACTCCACTCACGAGTAATAAAAATACAATCAGTAAAGATAAGGTAAATCCTAGTGGATGTAAGCTGTAATCGCCACCTAAAATTGCCCAACGAAATCCATCAATTACGCCAACCATCGGGTTGAGCGCATAAATCAAACGCCATTGCTCAGGAACAATGCTACTAGCGAATCCTACAGGTGAAATGTAAAGCCCAAATTGCACGATGAAAGGCACAACAAATCTAAAATCGCGAAACTTCACATTCAGTGCTGCTAGCCACAAACCAGCCCCCATTGAGGCGGCACAGGCGATTAAAATAAACACAGGTAATGTGAGAATTCGCCAACTAGGGACAAAATTAAACCAAGCCATTAATCCGAGCAGAATCATCCCAGAAATCAAAAAGTCCACAAAACTAACCACGATCGCACTGGTTGGCACGATCAGTCTAGGAAAATATACCTTAGACAAAAGGTTGGAATTAGAAATTAAACTGTTACTGCACTCAGACAGAGAATTAGAAAAAAATTGCCAAGGTAACAAGGCTGAAAAAACAAGGATTGGATATGGAACGCTACCATCATCGAGCTTTGCTAACTTACCGAATACAACTGTAAATACGACCATAGTTAAAAAAGGGCGAATTAAAGCCCAAGCAATCCCGATCGCTGTTTGCTTATAACGAACTAAAATGTCCCGCCACGCTAGAAAATAAAATAATTCACGGTAGCGCCATAAATCCTGCCAATATTGCGACTCTGTCCGTCCCGCTTCGATAATCAACTCTGGTTTCTGGGTTGTCATATGATGTGTTTTGTGACGAGTCCTGCTTGGAACTCAAAATTTAAAGAATAGCAAAAAGCTTTAAAAAATAGCAGACTTAAATGAACTGGGGCAGCTTATATAGCTGTTGCTATTAGTAAGCGTCAGGCAGCGATTTGCCCGAATCACGGTCTGCCCTAAACACAAGTAACTATGGTTATAATACACCCACAATAAACCCCGAAATTTAATTTTCAAGTTCGGGTAAAGTTCATTAAAGGTTGTAGTGAGTAAAATGCAATTAGAAAAAACGATTGCTCTAATTTATGAGCAAGATTATCCTGAGTGGTTGGAAATCACCCTCAATCAACTCGAAACCCATAATCTAGAAAACGTTGACTGGGAACATTTAACCGAGGAAATAGCCGCATTGGGAAACGAACAAAAACATAAAGTTGAAAGTTATTTGAGGCAGCTTATTAAGCACTTATTGATCTATAAATATTGGGAAACTGAAAAATCCTATTGTGCTAAGGGGTGGATTGAAGAAATTGATAATTTTAGGGCTGAATTAGACTTACTACTAGAGTCTAAGGTTCTTTACAACCACGCCACAAAAATACTAGATAAAATCTACCTAAAAGCTAGAAACAATGCAATTCGCAAATCTCAACTTTCTGCTACGATATTTTCCGAAAGTTGTCCTTATTCATTGACAGAAATCCTCGATCCTGAATGGTTCCCTTAATTTTGCTGTGGCGATGCGATCGCGCAAATTGTGTCTGATGATTATTTAAACAGAGTAAAATAAATAGGAACTTGAGCTAAAGTTTAGTTCATACTTTTTAAAGGAGCTTGGAAATGGCGAACGACTCTATTGTTCGTGTCCAGATTGATCAAAAAATTAAGGACGAGGCAACAGCCGTGCTTGCGACGATGGGGCTAACCCCCTCTGATGCTTTTCGTATGTTAATGATGCAGGTAGCGAGAGAGCATACACTGCCGCTTGATTTTCTGCTGCCAAATGAGGAGACAATTACTGCAATTAAGGCAGCTAGGACTGGACAAGTTCAATCTTTCTCTAGCTTAAACGAACTAATGAGCGACCTCCATGCGGACGATTAGACCTTCTTAATTCTGGTTAATTAAGAACCGAGTACGGCGATCAAGATACAATTCGATTTATGTCTTGTCTGTTAAAAAATGTGATTGCCCTGCGATCCTGAATGGTTGCCTTAATTTTGCTATGGCAATGCGATCGCGCAAATATGCGATCGCAAGTGGCGATAATCTTGTGATACTGTTTTTCTGGTATTGTTTTGTAGAGATAGTTTAGAGACTAAGAAATGTCTGATGTTGTGATTCGGGTCGAAAATCTTAGTAAGCGCTATGTGATTGGGCATCAGAAGCAGGAGCGCTATACGTCGCTGCGCGATACGATCGCTGACAAAGTTAAGTCTTTTGGTGATTTATTTAGTCGTAATGGCAAAGATGAAGATCCAACTCATGAGGAGTTTTGGGCGCTTAAGGATGTGTCCTTTGAGATTAAGCAAGGGGACAGGGTTGGCATCATCGGGCGCAATGGGGCGGGTAAGTCTACGCTTTTAAAGATCCTTAGTCGCATTACTGAGCCGACTTCTGGCAAGATTTCGATCAAGGGTAGGGTTGCTAGTCTTTTGGAAGTTGGCACTGGCTTTCATCCTGAGTTGACGGGGCGGGAGAATGTCTATCTGAATGGCGCGATTTTGGGGATGGATCGATCAGATATCAAGAGAAAGTTTGATGAGATTGTTGCTTTTGCGGAAGTTGAAAAGTTTTTGGATACGCCTGTGAAGCGTTATTCTTCGGGGATGTATGTACGGTTGGCGTTTGCGGTGGCGGCGCATTTGGAGCCTGAGATTTTGATTGTGGATGAAGTATTGGCGGTGGGGGATGTGAAATTCCAGAAAAAATGTTTGGGAAAAATGGAGGATGTCGGCAAAGAAGGTAGGAGTATTTTATTTGTTAGCCATAATTTAGGTATTCTTCAAACTCTATGCAATAGAGGCATTCTACTTAACCAAGGAACCGTAATTACTGATGATAGTACTTCACAATCTGTCACGACTTATCTACGAACCCTTGAACAATCAGCTTCAAATAATCTATTAGAACGAAAAGACCGAAAAGGTAAGGGTGAAATTCGTCTTTCTAGAATTGATATTTCTTCTGGTGATGATGATGATTCAACAACAACTTTAGCAACAGGTCGCCCCGTCCGCTTTACATTTCATCTCACTGAAGGAAAACTAAAACCATCGTGTGCATTCACAATTTATGACCAGTATGGTCAACCTGTAGCGCATTTCAAAAGTGTTACGCAATTACATAATGAAGATACTAAAAAATCATTACAACGAAGAGAAATAATTTGTGAGATTGATGAACTACTATTACTGCCTGGACGCTATAGAATGAACGTGCAAATTAAGGATGGAGGAGACTTACAAGACCATGTGGAAGCTGCCGCTGTTTTAGAAGTTGAGGAAGGTCATATAAGAGGATATTCGGTAGTTTCTAACGGGCAATATGGCAGTGTTTACATTCCACATAGATGGATTTAGTTTAAATTTAAAAGATAGAAAATATACAGTTATTTAATTTGCGAAAAAAAATATTAATTCTTTGTTGGATCTTGTCTAGAGTCATGTAAATTATGTAATGATTAGAATAGGTTTGGCTACTACAAAAAAAACATATGTACTTTTCCAAGTTTCTGCCTAAAAAAGCTATGTATTTTATGAGCAAGTTACTGCGTGATAAAAATATTGCAATGTTTCATATGGGAAGATGTGGTAGTACTGTAGTGGGAGATATGTTGAATGCTCACCCAGATTGTACTTGGGCTAGCGAATTGTTTGAAGGAAAAAAGAATCTGGCTTTAAGTAGTACTGAAAAGTTAGAATTTGTCAAATCTACTATTCAAACTAGCTGCTACTCGCAAATTACAAAATTTTATGGCTTTGAAACCAAATATATGCCTTCCACACATTTGAGTGAAGATTGTATTGGCATATCACTAGAGGAATATGTTTCTCTTCTTCGTAACTTAGGCTTCTCAAAATTCATTGTATTGCATCGCAAAAATTATCTTAGAAGAATCATTTCTGGAGAAGTTGGTAGGCAAAAAGGACAGTGGCATTCAACGCAAGAAGTAAAAAATCCAACCCCAGTTAAACTAGATATTAATGCGATTCGTTACGGAAATACCTCACATAATTTACTAGATTTATTCCATTCTTTCGACGAAAACTATCATTTTTTACAAAACCTTATATCCAAGGACAATAATCTTTTTATTATCTATGAAGATGATATTTTTGAGAATCCGATAAAAGCTTATAATAAAGTTTGTAGTTTTTTAGAAATAGAACCTATTCCTTCTGAAATTAACCTTAAGAGGACAAATCCTTTTTCTTATCAACAAATGGTTCATAATTTTGGCGAAGTACAATCTCTTTTAGAAAATACATCATATGGCTGGATGCTAAATAGTGATTAAACGACAAAAAATGTCTATTTCTGATCACCCGTGACGAATTTCAGGAGTATTACAGCGTCTTGCGCTGCCATAGAACTCAGATAATTCTTTGAAAGATCAAGGAGTCTAAAAGTCATAATGAGAATTGATGCTAATGTGTGGTAAGACTTGACTTTGTTGCCTGATCATGAAAGGATATTCCTGTTGCAAGTTGTTGAGAAAATAACGACCAAATAGGTCACAATTAAAAACAATAAAACTAAGTACAAAAGCGTATTCTGAACATTGTTTTAGATGTACGTTTAATCAAGATTTTCTGTAGCTTATACCAAATAGGTCTTAAACGCAGGTATAGTAAATGCTTGCACTGCAGTCATTAGATCGTAACTAGTACAGGGTGGCTGAAGTAACAAGACACTAACCACGGAACTTCCATTTAAAAGGTTTGGATAAAAGCTCATTGAAATAGTTGATAAAAGCGATAATTTTCTGACGCAAATGGTCAACAGATAAAAAGCTACTGCGACGCAATAAACGTCTGGCAAGAATGCTAAACCAACACTCAACTTGATTCAACCAAGAACAATGTTTGGGAGTATAAACAAAATGAATACGATGACTTTTGTCAGTGAGAAACAAGGTGCGGGAAGGTTGAGTGCCAAGAATACCCGACTTACCCTTAACACCAAGAGGATCGGTAAGATGGCAGACCGAGGCAACCCACTCAACCAATGTCGCAGATTGATGGGTATTGAGATTATCTGAGATAAAAATCCAACTATCGCTCTTGAGCGATCGCCACAGTAGTCGCGATGTGGTTGGCAAAATCGGCTTCAGTGCGGGTCGCGCCTAAAGATGGACTGATTACCTTACCCGTCGCCACCTCCCAGTTTGCAATTAGCGTCACTGTGCCATGTCGCACATACTCATGATCGATCTTTTGCAGATGTCCCATTTCCATGGGCAGAATCACTTTTTCTAATGCTTGAATACCTGTCATCTCATCCGTGCTGATTACATGTGTACCTTGAGCGTGCAGTTGCGGCGCTTCTTCGTATAATTTGCATACAGCTTTTACCTGCTGGTTTAACTCCGCTAAATTTTCAACGGCGGGATTTAGCCATCGCTGATATCGGGCTGGCTTCAAGCTACCCTCATTTTTAAAAAACGACCGACACTCCTTGTCGATATCTCATCTACGATTTCCCGTTTGATCACTTCCTGTCGCAATTCCCTTGGTGTCCAATGGCTCACTAGTCTTCCACTTTCTTCGGGTTCTTCCTGCGCTACTAATAAAATCTTCAGGATTGTCTCCACTTCAAACTTCGCGGGGCAACCTGCCCTCGCTCGGTCATTGAGTATTCCCTCAATGCGTTTTGACTCTTCTTTGATGCTTATTCCTTCTTGTTCTTGCTTCTCTAGCTCTCCTTGCACCTCACTCCATCGTTTCCGCCATACCCATACTCGGCTACGACTCAACTCGATCCTCTCGCCGATTTCTTTGCCACTCACCTGCTCTGAACCAAGCAAAATGATTTTTGCCCGTTCCACCAGTCTGGACGCTTTCGTCCGACTCTTACTTATCTCTTCGAGAATTTCTTTCTGCTGTTTGCTGACTTTGATCTCTATTGTTTTCGGGACTGACATCTCTTTTTCTTCCTACTCACTCTCCCTCTATTATCGCCTGTTTTTTCTTGCTTTTCTTCTAATCTTTACGTTTTGTTATTTCAGCCACCGTGTACTAGTGGTCAGACTAGTTGTATAGTCACACCTTATCTGATCAATCAATTATGGTTTCCAGCAACTATCTTTGTAACTTCTCAATAACCGCTGGTGCTTGCCCTGCAAAGCTTTCAGCCCATGTCAATTCTTCTAATCGACTAAAATCTTCTTGGTTGAATGTGATATAAAAAAGGCTAAAAGCTATACACAGTTAAGATTTCAGCGAATATTTTCAAAAATGATCTCTACTCTAAATGCAAAATATCGGTGTCTGAAAGCCTTACCCAGAGACAACCATCGGTTATTGAGAAGTTGCAGAAAAACCAACATCATTTGTTGATTTACAAAAATATTTCTACCTGATAATCTAGGTTTCACCAGCAATTCCAAATTCAAAAAGTAGCAAATGATACAGAGCTAGAGCAT
>JAJAZG010000272.1 GCA_026785865.1 Pseudanabaena sp. CAN_BIN31 | reverse complement strand
TCTGAGCCTTCAGGCATACAGTAAGTACAACGAAAATTGCAGCGATCGATCAAACTGATACGAAGGTAGTCAACAGTGTTCACGGATTTATGTCCTCATAGGTTGCATTGATTTCTTGTCAAATCAGAGACAGTGCATTGCGCCACCTCTAATTTTTGAGCTTTACTCTGTCCTAAGTATTATGATAAGAACACAAACGATCAGATGTGTTAAACCATGACTTCACAGTACGCCTATATACGCGGAACATTCGTTCCTCTCGAAGATGCCACAATTAATATTCGCACCCATGCCTTTCTATATGGTACGGCTGTTTTTGAAGGCATTAAGGCGTATTGGCTACCTGAAGAAAACCGTATGGCAGCCTTTCGCTTAGAAGAGCATTATCAACGACTAATCCAAAGCTGTCGTATTATCGGCTTGGGACATCCTCTTGATGTTGCCCAGATGGTTGATATTACCACTGAGTTGTTGCGCCGCAATCAATGTAACTCAGCCACTTATCTTCGTCCAATTATTTACAAGTCCGACCTTCGCATTGGACCGATTCTCAAAGTTCCGCATACCCATGATGATTTCTGTTTGTTCAGTGTGCCGATGGATGGCTATCTCGACACTAGCAACGGCATCAAAGTCGGAGTATCTTCATGGCGACGTTTAGATGACAATGCTATCCCTGCTCGCGCCAAGGTGAATGGTGCTTACGTAAATACAGCGCTTGCTAAAACCGATGGCTATGCTTCTGGTTTTGATGATGTTGTTGTTTTAACTAACGATGGACATGTTGCCGAAGGAAGTG
This sequence comes from Pseudanabaena sp. CAN_BIN31, assembly GCA_026785865.1. Lineage (GTDB taxonomy): Bacteria > Cyanobacteriota > Cyanobacteriia > Pseudanabaenales > Pseudanabaenaceae > Pseudanabaena. The sequence continues at coordinate 2,587 of JAJAZG010000272.1, read as the reverse complement.
CGATGAATCTCTTTTTAGTAAGAGATGGAAAACTAATTACTAGTTCTATCACTGATAATATTCTCGAAGGTATTACGCGCAGTTCGATTATGGAGTTAGCAGCAAAGGAACTAGGCATAGAGACTGTGTCGCGCACAATCGATCGCACTGAGCTATACATTGCTGATGAAGCATTCTTTGTGGGTACTGCCACCGAACTCGCGCCGATCACCAGTTTCGATCATCGTCCTGTTGGTGATGGCGCAATTGGCGAAATCACGAAAAAATTGCGTGATTTATACAGCAAAGCTGTTCAAGGGCTATTACCTGATTATCATCACTGGCTGACCAAGGTTTAATTTCAACATAAAGCCCAAAAAGCTGTAGCGCACGCACAGCGTGCGCTACAGCTTTTTGGGCTTAATGATGCTTACCTAATTAATTAATTGATTTCATCCTCATTTCATTTTCTTATGAAATACTGTGAGATCATTAATAACTTATAACCTGCTTACAATCCAAAACTATGTTGCTTCACATCGCTAAACATCAAATTGCCTCAATTCTATTGATGCTCGCTGCTGCGACAGGTGGCGGATTAACAGCTTGCACAGCAGCTAACAACTCTACGCCAGTTGCGACGATCACAGCATCTCAAACTGCAAAGCCAGTTGAAAAGCCAATGCAGGGAATGGATCATTCAAACTCGATGATGTCTAATGGAGCATCTCATGGCTCCATGAACTTAGGTGTTGCCGATGCTGATTTTGACTTGCGCTTTATTGATGGAATGACACCGCATCATCAAGGCGCAGTGGTAATGGCAGGAGATGTTTTAAAGAATTCCAAGCGTCCTGAATTATTGAAGTTAGCCAACGAGATTATTAAGGCGCAAGAGAAGGAAATCACGCAGATGGGGGAATGGCGCAAGGCTTGGTATCCCAAGGCTGGCGATAAGCTGATGATGTGGAGTTCTGACATGAATCATATGATGGAAATGTCGTCTGAAGTTCGCGGCAATATGATGATGAATATGAATTTGGGAAGTGCTGACGATAAATTTGATTTACGCTTTCTGGATGCAATGATTCCTCACCATGAAGGCGCTTTGGTGATGGCAAAAGATGCGATCGCCAAGTCAAAGCGTCCTGAAGTTCAAAAACTGTCTCAAGAGATTCTTAGTTCTCAACAGGCTGAAATCGATCAAATGAAACAATGGCGCAAGAGTTGGTATGGTAAATAATCATCACAGAAATGGTTTTAAGTTTGTATTTTGCCGTAGGCAAAATACAAACCGCTACATTCAGTTGTTGAAGTGAAGAATAGAAATGAAGCGAATTTATAGTACTTGTCTGAGTCTAGTTTTGTTGGCTAATCCTGTGGCTGTGTTTGCCCATGCAGGACATGGCGATGAATTCAAGCATGATGCTGCTGCTCAACCGACTGAAGGAATCCAAGTTGATGCTACTACTGCTCAGAAGATTGGCATTAAAGTCGAGCCTGTAGTTAAAAAATCCCTTGCGATCTCGATCACAGCAACTGGACAAATAGAACCTTTACCCAACGGTAAAGTGAAGGTGACCACGCCGATTAAGGGAACTCTGATTTCTTTGCTAGTCCAAGCAGGAGATACGGTCACGGCAGGACAAGTGTTAGCAGTGTTATCTAGCCCTGAGCTAACGGATTTGCGAGTAAATTCCTTGGAGAAGCAGGTGGATTCTGTGGCGAGTGTGCGGGAAGCGATCGCTAATTTAGAATTTGCGCAGCAAAACTATGCGAATCAACAGCAGATCGTTGAAGCGGAACTGCGACAAGCAGAAACTGAGTTAAAAATTGATCAGGAACGTTACGATCGCGATCGCGAATTACTAGCGAGTGGGGCGATCGCCCGACGACAATTGCAAGAATCTGAGAATAAGTTCTTAGCTGCTAAGTCAGGTCTATCAAAAGCTTCAGGTCGATTACCTTTACTCGAAGCCGCCTCACAAGTTAAAAGATCGGAAGCCTTGCTCGAAGCCGCCCAGTCGAAAATTGAGTTAAGTGGTGCTGCATATTCAGCCCGTTTGCGACAACTAGACTCACAAGCTGATGCTAATGGCAAGGTGACAATCCTCGCGCCGATTGCGGGTGTTATTAGCGATCGCGAAGCTACGCTTGGCGAAGGGTTTGAAGAGGCTGGCAGACCGATTATGACAATTGTGGACGATCGCAAGGTTTTAGCAACAGCAAATATTTATGAGAAAGATATTAATCGGGTACGGATTGGGCAACAAGTAAATTTGAAAGTAGCAGGTTTACCGCCAAATGTCACATTTCAAGGACGAGTGACGACAATCGGTACTGTTATCGGCGAAGCGCGGGTGGTATCTGTCAAAGCTGAGATTAGTAATTTCAATGGTCAGCTTAAATCGGGAATGTTTGCCGAAATGCAAGTATTGACAGATAAAGCTTCTGCTCCCGTACTTACAATTCCAAGCATGGCAATTGTGGAAGCACAAGGCAAAAAAGTAGTCTATGTGCAGAATGGTAATAGTTTTCAGCCAACTGAGGTGAAGTTAGGGATGACTGCGGGTGAACTCGTTGAGGTGGAAAGCGGTTTATTTCAAGG
>JAJAZG010000271.1 GCA_026785865.1 Pseudanabaena sp. CAN_BIN31 | reverse complement strand
TGCTGGATCAGTTCATTAACTAGAGGCGTTTCATGACCGCCGATTCTACCCATTTGATAGAGTTCTAAAACATGGTTTTCGACATCAGCAAGATCGCCCCAGCATTCCTTAAAGCCATCACGCGAATCGCGATCGCTAGCCCGATATTCGCAACCTTTACAGCCTTTACTAATCGGCGCAAATATTTCGGGCGATCGCTCGACTAGATAACCAATATATTTTTGGGCTGAAGCGATTGTGGGTGCGATTAATTGAGCGACTTCGGTTTCGATGCTGACTTTGGTAAGGAATTGATCTTTTTCCAATTCATTCACATCACCAGTGAAGTTGATGGCAATTCCGTTAAACTTGGAAAAGGAATTGCGATGGGTGGATAGACGCTCGATTTGGAAATAGGAGGCGAGATGATCGATATTTGTAGTTTTGGCGCGATCGGGGACAAGTAAATAGGGCGAAATCTCAGCTTTGAAATCGGGCAAATGCTCTGCTAACATTTCTTGCAAAATCCCAACTTGATAAGCTACATCTTCGATGATGTATCGCCATTCACCACCAACATTACCAGTCCGTTTATTGCGAAAGAGGGAAAGATTGCGATATTTGACTAATTCTTCATGAGCAGCACTATCGAAGCCTTTAGATCGAATCTCGATAATTTCAAGGCGATCGCCTTGTTTGACAAGAATATCCGCACGAGCAAGTTTATGCCCAGCATAAAGAACAGGCTCAAAAAGAATTACATTCTCTTTTTGTAATTGGGCGATCGTCTCTTGAACAGCATTAGCAATGCTTTGATCAGAATTGATATGCGCGGAAATATAAATCCCTTCTGGATAGAGAAGGTGGGCGATTTTGCTGACAATGAAGTTCCCATCTGCTAATACTCTGGTATACGCATCTACGCGATCGCCTGTTGGATAGCCCAGCTTTTTATAATGCAGCTTTGTTGTGCAACTACGAGCAGTCTTGAGATCGGATTTCGTCAGATAAATAGGATGAGACATATTGCCTTAAAAACTTCGTCTTACAAATCTAGCACGAACAACTATAAATACTTGCGATCGCGCTGACACACTACAGTTAAAATTTCTGGTGATGCGTGAAAAATAAAAGGTGCTAACTTGCAAGTTGTAACTGAGCGACTATTGGTAGTTCAAAGATATTTTGGGTTTGTAGTCGTTTAGAGAAGAATAGAATTTCTAGGTTTTCGATGTTGCCATTATCGGGATTGAGTCGTGCAATGATTTCATCGCCGATTTCTTCTGATTCTTGTTCAGGATAGGGTACGCATTGATCGATGTAGAGAATATCGCCGATCTTGTCATAGCGGACTGTCATGTTGGATTTCATTGGGAATTACCTCCACTTAATTTTCGGGCTGTATAGGCTGTAATAATCCAGTAACGCTGTGTTTCGGTGTCAGTCACAGTTACCACGATAAAATGACGACCTGTGCGAATGTTATCAAACCATTTGGAGAATAGGAGTGCGGAGCTATCGAGATTACTTTGGCGAACTTAATCGGGGTTGTTGAGGGTTTCTGCTAGTTGGCTTAGGTAGTCGGGAAGGGTTTTAGGATGGTTTTCGATGATGTGTTGCTCTCGTTCTTCAGTAAGCTCAACGCTACTGTTCAGATAAGGGCAAGGGAAAAATTGACTCATATTTGGCTGTTTGTTTTAATCGCTTATGACTTACTGCATATTGTTTTTAGCCTAATCATAAGTCCTAATATAACATTTGCACTGATACCCCCATAGTTAAAGTTTCTGGTGATGGAATTTCTGAGATAACGATATCGCTTGCACTTACATGATGGAGAAATATTAGTAGATTGAGCGTTGTAGAAATTGTGTGGGTGAGCAAATAATGTTTTAATTATAAATACTTTAGGTTAATTTAGGCGCTATGAGTCTTGATGCGATCGAGTTTGCGGAAAATCCAGAGCCACGTTGCCCTTGTGTTCTACTTTTAGACACATCTGGATCGATGAGTGGAAATAGAATTGCGGCGTTGAATGCTGGTTTACAGACTTTTAAGGATGATCTGTTACAGGATAATTTGGCTGCCAAGCGGGTGGAATTAGCAATCGTGGCTTTTGATACGACTGTGCGTGTAGAGCATGAGTTTGCAACTGCTGAGCATTTTCAACCGCCAACTTTAACAGCACAGGGTCTGACCTATACGGCTTCAGGGATTAATAAGGCGCTGGATTTGTTGCAAACAAGGAAACTTGAGTACAAAAATAATGGCATCACTTACTATCGTCCTTGGGTATTTCTGATTACTGATGGTGCGCCATACGGTGAGGAGCAATAAGCAATATGTGCTGACTCAGGCTGCGCAACGGGTGAAGGAAGAAGAAACAAATAAGCGGGTTGCCTTTTTTGCAGTGGGTGTGGAAGGTGCGGATATGAATCAGTTGCAAACGATGTCTATGCGATCGCCAATTAAGCTGAAAGGGTTGAACTTTCGCGAGATGTTTGTCTGGCTATCGGCAAGTATGCAGCGCGTTTCCCATTCTAAGCCCGATGAACAAGTTCCTTTACCACCGCCAGCAGATTGGATGGCAGTTTAATGACTCTTGATAATTTGAATGATTCAGAAGTTAAGGATTCAGCTAATGCCGATCGCTGGTCTGTGGTAGCGGTTTCTCTAGAAGGTACTAGCCATCAAAAGCGCGACTTGCCTTGCCAAGATGCCCATTACTGGCAATTGGCTGGGGATGGGGTGCTAGTGGCAGGTGTGGCGGATGGTGCGGGTTCGGTGTCGCTTTCAGAGGTGGGATCGGCGATCGCAGTTCAAGCGGCGGTAAAGGCGATCGCGGCTAAACTCGCTGAGTCTGGTATTCCTGATGACGATGAGGGTTGGTCGGCTTTGCTGACGGTTGGTTTTGAGGATGCTTTGGTGGCGGTCAAGGCGGCGGCGGCGGCTCGGAATGTGGATTTGCGAGAGCTATCAACGACTTTGTTGATTGCGGTGGCGATTCCGAATATGGTGGCGGCGGCGCAGGTTGGTGATGGGGCGATTGTGGTTGCCAATAAAAAAGGAACGACAATCTCTTTAACAAAACCGCCAATGGATGAATCGTTGGATCTGACCACATTTTTAACTTCTCAAAATGCGATGGATGCATTGCAGATTTGTCTCTGGGAAGGGAATCCTGCTCAACTTGCCATGTTTTCTGATGGGTTGCAAATGTTGGCGCTACAAATGCCTGAAGGAATTGCTCACGCACCATTTTTTGCGCCGTTATTTAAGTTTGTGTCTGAGGCTCAGGATTTGGATGTAGCACATCAGGAGTTAGAGAAATTTTTGCGATCGCCTAGAGTTTGCGATCGCACTGATGACGATCTGACTTTGTTGCTTGCTTCTTTAGCCGATTAGTCAGGCTATACTGAAAACGAGATTTTGCTATAACAGAATCATTAGGATAAACCATGATCACATTTGAAAATGCTCTTGATGCTGTCAGTCAATTGTCTATAGAACAGCAAGAAATATTGATTGATATTCTCAGAAGACGCAATGCTGAGGTAAGAAGAAATCAAATTCTTGCAGAATGTCGTGAGGGTTTGGTGGAGTATCGTTCTGGTGTTCTGAAACCACTAACGGCTGAGGCGGCGATCGCTGATTTGCGTAGTTATTTAGATAATCCTGAAGAAGTATGAGAAAGCTGATTCTCACATCTAAGTTTAAGAGGTCTTTGAAAAAGTTTGTGCAGCGCAATATTGCTTTGCAGCAACAGGTTGAAAAGACATTGTTACAAATGACAGAAGATGTGTTTGCCTCTAATTTGATGTCACATCGATTAAAGGGAGAATACGATGGGTTGCGAGCTTGTTCTTGTGGATATGACTGTCGCATTATTTTCACCATCGAAAAAAATCAGCAAACCAATGAGGATGAGATTGTTCTTCTGAATATTGGTTCCCATGACGAAGTTTATTAAATTGTTGGTCGATCTGACTTTGTTGCTGGCTTCTTTGTGTCAATAAAAAGTTGGATTGTAACTAAATATTAAAACCAGTTCAAATAAAATAAAATCAAAATATAGATGAATATTACTTAAGGATATTTTTATGTTGTTACAAGAACTTAAGGAAGAGTCGTATAAGTTGTCAGCGAGCGATCGCCTTGAATTAATTGGTGAGCTTGTGCGCTCTTTGCAAAATTTAGTTGGGCAAAATTCGGTTGATGAGATATCTGTCAATGTTTATCCTTTATCAAATCAGAAGCAGCGTCCTGATTTTGGAGTAATGAAAGGAAGTGGCGAAATTTTAGGTGATATTGTTGCGCCAGCATTACCTGAATCTGTGTGGGAAGTGCTTCAGTGAAGCTATTACTCGAAAGGAAGATATAGAAGTTTTATGGAAAAAAGTCAGATTTATTTGAAATCTCCGATTGGATCGGGTGGTGAGGCGAATATTTATGAGGTGCGTCTGCGCCCTGATTTGGTGGCGAAGATTTACCATAAGCCGAATGATGACTATGCGCGAAAGTTGCAGGTTATGATCGCGAATCCGCCTGATGATCCTTTGGCGGCGAGGGGATTGATTTCGATTGCTTGGGCGGTCGAGACTGTGACAGATTTGGGGCAGATCGTGGGCTTTTTGATGCCAAGGCTGGATCTGAGTCAGGTTAAGCCAATTTTTTCTTATTACAATCCTTCGATGCGCCGCAAGGATTTTCCTTGGTTCAATTACGAACGACTCTTGCGGACTGCTCAAAATCTGGCAACGGCTGTTTCTTCAGTGCATTCGCGGAAATATGCGATCGGAGATGTGAATGAGTCGAATATTTTGGTGTCCTATGATGCGATCGTGACTTTGGTGGATACAGATTCGTTTCAGGTGAGTGATGGATCTAACGTTTATCGCTGTACGGTGGGTAAACCTGAGTATACGCCGCCAGAGTTACAGGGTTTGAGCTTTCGGGATGTGAATCGCTATGCTCATCATGATCTGTTTGGGCTGGGGGTGTTGATTTTTCAATTGTTGATGGAGGGAATTCATCCTTTTGGTGGTGTGTATCAGGGGCAAGGGGAGTCGCCTGAGTTGAAGGATCGGATTAAGGCGGGGCATTTTCCGCATGGTATGCGATCGGTTCCTTATCAGCCAATGCCTACTGCGCTTTCGTTTCAGTTTTTGCCTCCGTCTTTGCAGGAGCTTTTTCGGCGCTGTTTTGAGGATGGTCATCGCAATCCTGCGGCGCGTCCTACGGCGAAGATGTGGTCTGCGGCTTTGGGTGAGTTTGCGGCAAATTTAAGTGATTGTTCTGTAAATCCACAGCATCGCTATGGCAATCATTTGAGCTTTTGTCCTTGGTGTGAAAGGGCTGCCAAGTTAGGTGGTCGCGATCCGTTTCCTGCGTTGAGTGCAATTAAGTCGGGAAAACAGATCGGTAATATTGTTTCTATCAATTTCACGAATAAAATTGCTCCTCCTAAACTAAAACCTAAAACTACACCTGTAAAAACCACCCCATCAGTTTCAAATACTTCTCTTAATTCTAATCCTTCTATAGTGTCTAATATTTCATTAGCTAATTTATCTACTACGACATCATCAAGTTCTATTCCGCCAGTATATTCTTCTATTTCAAATGCATCTCAAAAGAATCTAATTACAACAACATCAAATTTACAACAACGAAAATCTATAAATTTAGCTGTTTATGGATATATATTTTTTGCAGTTTTTGCAGTTATCTATGTTTGGAGTTATATCAATAAACCATCACTGGATAGAGATGTAAATGTAAAAGTCGTTAGTTCTAGTTTAAGACCTTCAACTCCTTTACAAAATAGAACCAATGATTTTGATAGGATAGTAGGCGAGTACAAAATAGTCCTAGAGACCAGAGGGTTTACTCGTCAGGATCAACAAGACTTATCATCAAAAGGTTTGTTTGAACTAGTAGTTCTAGATCCTAGCATTTTAGATCAGATCTTAAATGAGTCTCAGAAAAAAGCTCTCAAATCAATTACAGGACGATGGACAATCACGACTGAAGGCTCATTTGAAGTTGAAATTCATGCAAACTTAATGACAGGAGAAGTTGATGATAAAAAATTCTTGCGTGGAAAAATGATGATCGAAGATGGAAAAATTATATCGAAAGTAGCTATGGATAATGGAAATTCTAAAAACCAATCTTACACTTTGTCACCAGATGGTACGCAGCTACAAGCTGATGGACTACCTTTTAAGCTTATTAAAATAGCCCCTTTTTGAAGCAGACAAAGTAGTATGTTAGTATGCCTGTCCAACTAGTAAATACAGAGCTTTATAAAATGGCAATTCCATCCGATATCGTTAAGTACTTTGCTATGCCATATCCTGATTGGATTTCACCTTCATCAGGGCAACAACAACCAAAGTCTTTGTGGCAACTTGTCCAAGATTATGGTTACCATGACAGGACTGATGAGATTTTACCAGTCGTACAACAACTAGTAGTTCAAGGAATATTGATTCCTGCTGGACGAACCTCTTACTCAGAAGGTAAGCCTCCCTGGAATGAGAGATACTTTTGTCCAAGCTATGACCCTGTAAAGGCAAGTTATGGCGAATATGATTTCGCTGCATATGGATTTCCTGAGATTTATAATAAATTCAAAGATGCTGTTAAACCTGTAGTAGTAAAAAAAGCAGATCACATCGGCGGTAAAGATGAAGATATAGGCACTGGCTTTTGGCTAGAACGAGGTTTGTTTGTAACCGCACGTCATTGTATCTGGAATATGAGAGAAATAAATATTATTGGATGGAATCCATCTGATGCTGCATTGTCAAAGATATGGGTCTCATCTGACAAAAATATAGACTTAGCCATCTTAAAATTTACAAAAAATCCTTTCCCAAAAGTTCACGGTTTCAAATATAAGGATGCAGAAATTCTGGATAGCGTATTAACCATGGGATATCCTCAACTGCCCGGATTTGACAATGTTTTAGTTACAGAAAATGCTCAAATATCTGGACATTTAAAGTCTACAACTGGTCAAATTGTAACTGAAGCGAAAGCCTATTGGGAAAAAGATCAAGAATATTTTTTGATCAATGCAAGAGTAAAAGGAGGGAATAGTGGATGTCCTGTAATTACAAATCGTGGCTACGTCGCAGGAGTAGTTGTTCAGGGTTCAGCAGGAGAAAATTTAACACCAGATATTATGGGTTATGGGGCGGCTGTAACATTTACGACTTTAGATCGCTTTATTAAGGGGTGTTTAACTACACCTAACTCTGATGTTGAAGAGATACCATTCAAAGTAACAGAGCAAGGCTTTGTTAGTACTTTTAATCACTTAGGGTTTACCAAGAAATAATAGATCCATTAATTAGGATATAATTGCAGAAACTAGAGAAAGGAAATAGGAATGATTGAAGTAAGAGACGAAGCGAAAAGGCTGTATAAAAAGACAGCAGAGAAACTGAAGGGAAGTG
>JAJAZG010000270.1 GCA_026785865.1 Pseudanabaena sp. CAN_BIN31 | reverse complement strand
GCGGTAAGCCTGAATTGCGGATGGGTATCAAAAAAGATGGTCCCGTAATTACCGATCAAGGCAACATGGTTTTAGATGTCACGTTTGACGCGATCGCTGATGCCGCCGAACTTGAGAAAACCTTGAATAACATTCCTGGTGTTGTTGAAAATGGTCTATTTGTCGGCGTTACCGATCTAATTTTAGTTGGTGAGTTTAAGGATGGAAAGCCTCAAATTCGCGAAATCTCTTAAAAAACGTCACGATACCTAATGAAATCCCATAATTGATGATGCGGCGCTTTGCGCCGCATCATCAATTCAATTCTTTTCTTGAGACACTTACACCATTTTGTCCAACTTGTGATAACGTATTGGCACTTTCGTGCCGTCAAAATTTGACCTCCCACCTAGCCTCATCGCTAGTCACATCTCCGTCAGCAACTCCATATAACTTATGTACATTAAAAATGTAGAACTCACCAGATTTAAGTCCTTTGGCTCCACTGTGTCGATCCCTTTAATGACAGGGTTTACGGTTGTTTCTGGGCCTAACGGTTCGGGTAAGTCGAATATTCTTGATGCTTTGCTATTTGCATTGGGGCTAGCTGGCTCGAAGGGGATGCGAGCCGATCGCCTGCCAGATTTGGTAAACCAAGCCCATAGCAAAAAAGGGCGGATGGTTGAGGCGATCGTTACGGTGACATTTGCGCTGGATGAAGCCGAAATTGCAGCATTTAAAGCGGAAGGGATCGAAGTCCCTACCGCAGAAGGACAGGCGGCTGGCGAATGGACAGTGATGCGAAAGCTGCGGGTGACGAGTCAAGGAACTTATACTTCCACTTATTACATCAATGGAACCCCTTGCAATTTGAGTGAATTGCATGAACAACTCGCTAAGTTCCGTATTTATCCTGAAGGCTATAACGTCGTTTTGCAGGGGGACGTGACGGGTATTATCTCGATGAATTCGCGAGAGCGGCGGGAAATTATTGATGAATTGGCGGGTGTGGGCGAGTTTGATCGCAAGATTTCCACAGCCAAAGACAAACTCGATGATGTGAAGGTTCAGGAAGAGCGATTTCGGATTGTTGAACAGGAATTAGTTACCAATAAAGAGAAATTAAAAGGCGATCGCGTCAAGGCTGAAAAGTATAAAGCCCTGCGGTTAGAATACGAGCAGATGGAAGCATCGGAATCTGTACTGAAACAGCGTGAGATTCTCTATAATCAGTCTCTTCGGAATGTTGAATTAAATAATAACAAAGAGCAATGCGGTAATCTAGAGAAATCTCTAACGGAACTTTCGCAAGTAATTGAATCGGCAACAGTGCAGCTTAATGAATTAAGCGATCGCGTCCATACTCTTGGCGAAGAAGAATATCTGTCGGTTTCGAGTAATTTGTCAGGGCAACAAGCCGAACTGCGCGGTTTGCAACGTCAACAGCAATCGATGACTAGTTCTTATCAAAACAATCAAAATCATATTGTCAGCACTCAAGAGGAAATTGATCACCTTTTGCGTGAAGCTGAACAATTAGAATCGCAAAAACAATTTAAAGAAGAAACGGTAGTTACGGCGGAAAAAGCTCGCGATCAACAATCATCAATTGTTTCGCAATATCGCAAGGAAGTGCAAGCGATCGCCTCGGCTTCGTCAGAATGGGTACGTCAGCAAACGCAGTTACGCCAAGATGTTGACAAAATTCAAGGTGAACTCGATCCGCAAAAGCAGGAGCAAACTCGCCTTCGAGAAGTTCTGAATCAGCGATCGCTACAGTCAGAAGCTCAAGAGCGGGAACTGCAAGAAATTCTAGCTGGTGAAGGTCGCTATGCTGTGGATATGTTGTCTAATCAATCTCTTGACGATGCGATGCGATCGCAAGAAGCAGAAGTAAGCGGCGGTGAAGCTCTAGTCCAAACCTTAGCCAAAAATCTTGCGGAAGCGCAATTAGAAGTACAACTTCAAAATGAAACCATTGATCGCATTAGCCAAGAACAAAGAATCAAAACCCGCCAACTTGATAAATTAGAAGCACAAGTACAAGCAAGCCGTGAAGTACAGGGAACCAGAGCTTCGCAAGTTGTAATCGAAGCGGATATGTCTGGTGTGTATGGATTGGTTGCCCAATTGGGATTAGTGGAACCACGCTATCAATTAGCCCTAGAAATCTGTGCTGGTGGACGATTAGGAAATCTAGTTGTGGATAATGATGAAGTTGCCTCTGAAGCGATCGCCCTGCTCAAGCGCGAACGGGCCGGACGTGCCACATTTCTACCCTTAAATAAATTACAATCAGCAAGATTCCCTTCACGAGTAGAAGCTCAGAAATTGGGGGCGGTTGATTATGCCTTTAATCTGGTCACTTACGAAGATCGTTATCAAGATGTTTTCTCCTTCGTGTTCGGGAATACTTTAGTGTTTGAGCATCTCGATCAGGCGCGATTTCATATCGGCAAATATCGCATGGTGACGCTGGAAGGAGAAATTCTGGAGACTTCGGGCGCAATGACGGGCGGTAGCGCTCCTCTGCATACCAGTTTGCATTTTGGCAATACTAAACCTGCGGAATCTTCAGAAACTAAGCAACTGCGCGATCGCCTATTAGAAATCGACCAGATGTTAACGCGACTCAATCAGCGCCTGCGCGGTGCATTAACAGGGATTGCCAAATACGAAGAGCAATTGCAATCGGCGAGAACCACTCATCGCGAAGCCCAACTCAAACGCGATCGCATCTACGAACAAATCGAACGTAATAGCCGCGATCGCACCCGTCTGCAAGATCAAATTGAAAAAACTCGTGCAGCGATCGAAATTGGGCGATCGCAACTGAATACTTTTGATAGTAATATTGCTGAACTCGAAGCAAAACTGTTAGTTAAACGTGCCGAACTTAGCGAATTAGAGAAGTCCAGCACGCATACACGATGGTTACAAGGTCAAGAGGCTCTGCAAGGTCAAGAAGCTTTATTAAATAGTGCCGAAATCGAACTTCGCACTGCCAAGCAACAATTGGGAGAATTAGAAAATCAGCATAAATTAGCCTTGGAAAAAATGGCTCAACGTCAAATCCGTCTCCAAGAATTGCGCGGTACTCAATCAGAGCTAATCAATAGCACATCCCAAATCCAGCATCAACTTAAACAAACTGAAGCCGCGATCGCCTCTTATCAATCGCGCTTAGAAGTTCTTGAACAAACCATTGGTGCTGCTAAGCAAGAGCGTGATGCTGTCGAGCGATCGCTTCGCACCCAACAGCAACAACAGCAACAACAGCAATGGCAACTCCAAAAGAATCGCGAACGTCAAACCGAACTCGATCTGCAAATTGCTCAGTTTACCGAACAACTCGATCAAATCGAACTACCAGATCCGATTCCTGAAGTTCCTGAAACCATGACTTTAGAACAGTTGCAACTAGAGCAACGCCGCTTACTGAAGCGGATTCAGTCGATGGAGCCTGTGAATATGATGGCGATCGCGGAATACGAAGCCACATCGCAACGTCTTGAAGAACTAAGTTCTCGTCTAGAAACCCTCAATCAAGAACGTACTGAACTCTTAATTCGGATTGAGAACTTCACTACCCTGCGTCAACGCGCCTTTATGCAAGCCTTTGAAGCCGTAAATGGGCATTTCAAAGAGATATTTGCCGAACTATCCGATGGTGATGGCTATCTGCAACTCGAAAATTCTAACGCGCCTCTTAGTGGTGGATTAACTCTAGTCGCTCATCCCAAAGGCAAGCAAGTGCAGCACCTAGCATCGATGTCTGGTGGCGAAAAATCGCTCACGGCTCTTAGTTTCATTTTCGCCTTACAGCGCTATCGCCCATCGCCTTTTTATGCCTTTGATGAAGTCGATATGTTCCTTGATGGTTCCAATGTGGAACGTTTATCAAAAATGGTACGCAAGCAAGCCAACCTCGCCCAATTCATCGTCGTCAGTCTACGCCGCCCAATGATCGAAGCATCAGAACGCACGATTGGCGTAACCCAAGCACGCGGCGAACATACTCAAGTATTGGGCTTAGAACTGCGATCGCGTTGATCATAAAAAACCATAAAAGCCTCACGAAGTGAGGCTTTTATCGTTTTTTATGCCGTCAAAGCACGTTGCAGACGTGACAAAGCTAAACCTTTGCGGTGGAGCAGTACAAACGAGGGCAAGATTTCAGGGCCATGCAG
>JAJAZG010000269.1 GCA_026785865.1 Pseudanabaena sp. CAN_BIN31 | reverse complement strand
GTTCGGGAGTACCCCTGTTAAGGTGACTAACGAGTTTGCGAGATCCTACGGATATGCCTCCTTAAAATTTCACATCAAAAATTCAAGGAAATAGCTTTTTGAAGGCTGAAACAACCAATCTACGTTGGTTATTTTTGCACCTTAACAGGGGTAGTCTACTTACTTAAAGTTATCAATGAAAAGCGATCGCTAATCCGATCAAAACACCAAACACACCTACAATTGTTAAGAAAAAATGAAATAGTGATGTACTGCCTTTTTTGACCATGTTACGCATGGCAAGTTTAACAAAACTATCTTTTTCTTTAGTTTCAGTAATAGATTTCAGGCTGTCACCAGTTTTTTTATTGCTACTTTTTTGAGTTGAATTGGGCTGATCGTTGATATTGCTATTCATGATTTTGCTTCTAGCTAATTAATAAAAAATTTGATAAAAATTTGATTAAAATTCAATACAGCCTATTGAGGCTTTAAAAGGTACAGAGAAATTTTTGAAAGTGCCGCGAAGCGGCACTTTCAAAAATTTCTCTGGGTTTTATGACAGCGCAAGGCGGTGTAACAATGCCTGAGAAAACAATATATTGAAATAATATGTAGCAAAAAGTACATAATTAGTCTGTTGACTTAAGAATTGAATTATGTATTTGTAAAGATTACTCTCTATCCTTACCTTATCTTAAAGAAAGTTTATCATCATCATTCTCTATACCTTATAGAATTAAAATTACATATTAATTAAAGATGTTCAGTCAAAATAAGTATAAGTAATTTTGCGGTTGTGTAGTACAGTTTGCACAGGCAGAATTAAAAAGCCTAATATAATCTAAACTCAAGGAAAACATTATCATGGCAGTCGAAAAAGTCAATTCTTCTTCTAGCTTAGCTGAAGTCATCGATCGTATTTTGGACAAAGGTATTGTCATTGATGCGTGGGTAAGAGTCTCTTTGGTGGGAATCGAACTATTGTCAATCGAAGCTCGTATCGTTATCGCCTCTGTGGATACATATCTCAAGTATGCTGAAGCAATTGGCTTGACAGCATCGGCGGCTGTACCTGCTGCCTAGTATCGTTTACGGCTAGCGCCCCTAGCCGTAAGTCACTAGACAACAGATTATTAGCCTACCGATTTTTCGATCCCCTTCTCGCCAAATACCATCTTGTCAGTTTCATGCTGACAAGGCAATAATTTTTTGGCAAGGTATTTATACGGCGGGAAGGGGATTAATGAAAAAATTCAAAGCGATTCATCAAGAAGTGATTTTCAACAAAGCGGTTAAAAACCGAATCTAAAAAAGTGAATTTGAGGGTAACGTTATGGCTTCTTTAATGCAAGAATTTGCGGAAGCAAGGAAACGAAGACTGCAAGAACGAGCGGATTTTTTGGTTGATAGTCAGCTAGCCTCGGAAGCTCGACAAGAAGAAATCCAAAATCGGTCTAACCAAATGTCGCAGCACTTGCAGGATCTATGCATTGCCCGAACTGAGCAAGCTATTGAAGATAGTGCTCAACGGGCTCAAGATGTCAGAACTCGTACTTTTAAAACGCGATCGCTACTAAAACACATTCACAGAGTACGCATTCGTACAAGCCAAGCTGACAGTATACTACGTCAACAAATTGAAGCTGATCGTCTTGCCACGGCTGAAGCCGATCGTGAGCAACGTCAACAATTTGAAGCTGATCGTCTTGCCACGGCTGAAGCTGATCGTGAGCAACGTCAACAACAAGTGCAAGAAAGAGCCGCTTTGACGCAAATGCAACTGGAAGATCTCACTAAAACCCGTCTTGCCAATGCAACTTTTGAGGCACAGCAAAGATTAGAGGTTGAATCTAGTCGCCGTGCCGACGCTCAAGAGCAAGCTTTGCAATTAAGTGCTTTTCGTTCTAATTTAAGGGATTCAGTTTGGGGAACTTCTTCGTCATCAGTAGGAGCAAGTCAGGCTCCTGCAAAAATATCTGCTGAGTCGTCTCCAGATATTTCAAAAAAATCTAGCACCACTCTAAAAACGAAAGTTGCTGCACAAACTCAAGAACTTTTGGTCATCAAGCCTGTTGCGGCAAAACCACTTGTTGAAGTGAAGCAAACTGTTAAAGAAATCTCTAAAGAAGCACCCAAAACTTTTGGTAGAATTGAGCAATTTGTGGTTGACTATGTTGCCCAGTTGTCCACTAACTCTAGCTTGCTAGAAGTCGTCAACGATCGCGATACCGTCAGAGATTTACTAGCTCAAGGAGCCAACACCTTAAAAGTTGATCCATCGGATATTCTTAATACCCTGCTACAAATGGCAGAAGGCTCTGCAAAATGACCACAGTTCTCCATGCCAATCCGCGTCAATTTATTAGCACTGACTTCACTAAGCAAATAGTCCGTCGTGCCTTGCGTTATTTACAATCAGGCTTTGCCATTCATTTGCGTGGACCTGCGGGTACTGGCAAAACTACCTTAGCCATGCACCTCGCAGGATTAGTCGGTAGACCAATGGTGTTGATCTATGGCGATGAGGATCTGCGATCATCTCAACTTATTGGAGCTAACTCAGGCTATTCCCGCAAAAAAGTTGTTGATAACTATATCCACTCAGTTTTGAAGGTGGAAGAAGACTTGCGCCAAAGCTGGACAGATTCGCGTTTAACCCTAGCCGCTAAGGAAGGTTTCACGCTTATTTATGATGAGTTCAATCGCTCACGCCCAGAAGTTAATAACGTCCTGCTCAGTGCGCTCGAAGAAAAGCTGATTGTCTTACCCCCCGACAGTTCACAGATGGAATATGTGCGTGTACACTCATCTTTTCGTGCTATTTTCACCTCTAATCCTGAAGAATATGCAGGTGTGCATCCCACGCAAGACGCGCTGCTCGATCGCATGATCACGATTAACATTGGCGAAGCTGATGTTGAAACTGAGCAGCAAATTTTGGTAAATCGTGTTGGTGTAGAGCGCACTCAAGCCTTGAAATTAATTAACTTAATTCGCGGCTTTCGTCGTCAAGTTGAATGTAGCAAGGCTTCTAGCTTACGAGCCTGTCTGTTGATTGGCAAAATTTGTCATGAACATGAGATTGAGATCTCTGGAAAAAATGAAGACTTTCGCGATCTTTGCTTCGATGTGCTGATTTCTCGCTATGGTGATGGTAAGCCTGAGTCAGAACTCGGACTCGCTAAATTATTGGATCAGATACTTTAATGCCACAGCCTCAAGCGATTAAATCTAGCACCAGTGGTTCTTCCCTTGCCGATATTCTTGAACGGGTACTAGACAAGGGAATTGTCATTGCAGGTGATATCACAGTGTCCGTCGGCAGTGTGGAGCTACTGAGCATCAGGATTCGGTTGCTAGTCGCCTCAGTCGATAAAGCCAAAGAAATCGGAATTAATTGGTGGGAGTCCGATCCCTATTTGTCATCAAGAACTCAGGAATTACTTGCCTCTAATCAACAGTTATTAGAGCGCGTGAATCTCTTAGAAAGAGAACTAGCTGCAACCAAGCAATTAACCGAATAAAAAAGGGCGCTTCGCGCCCTTTTTTATTTAGCTGCGCTACGAGCCTGTTTTAATTGGTCGTCAATACGGCGCAATACACCATTAATAAACCGATAGCCATCTTCGCTGCTGTAGCGTTTGGCAAGCTCTACTGCCTCATCGATCGCCACCTTACTCGCCACACTCATAAACATCATTTCGGCAGTCGCGATCCGCAAAATATCTTTGTCCACTTGAGCCAGTCGCTCAATTTGCCAATTAACTAGGGCATTGCTAATCATTTCGTCGATTTCTGATCGCTTGCCATTCACCATTTTGAGAATATCGATCGCATAGTTACGCACTTCAGTACGCTGCGATAATACTAGAGTTACGGGAAATTCTAGCGCCGCACCAATATTGTTGATTGCGTTTTTGGTTAGCTCGATCGCTTCACGCACCATGCCTTCCACAGCTTGAATATCCTGACGAATATCACCAGTGCGGGTTTCGCTAGCAGATACACGCTCCTGACCGCGTTGTAACTCAGCGCTAGCGGTTTGCAATAATTCTTTGGTTTCATCGTGTAGCGATCGCACAACTGCTGTCACAATGTCATCAAGGGTTTTCGATTCTAGCTTTTGGGGTTGGCTAGGTAATTGGTTGATACTAAAAAGTGCGAGTTCGCGGGCGATGTGGCGGGGTTGCATAGGAAGAGATAAAATTAAGCCAATAGATCATCTTATCATTCACCTTGCACGATAAAACTTATAAAAAATGACTCAGACTTTTATAGCGACACTTCACCACCAAGGACAAACCTTTACTGTGTCTGTTCCCGAAAATCAATCGATCCTTGATGCGGCGATCGAGCAAGGGCTAGATTTGCCATGTTCTTGCTATGCAGGTGTATGTACGACTTGTGCTTCCCAAATTGTCAAAGGTGAAGTCGATCAAAGCCAAGGCATGGGTATTGGCGGTATGGGCGACGAGCTAGACGCTAAGGGCTACATCCTCCTGTGCGTATCGCATCCTAAGTCCGATGTCGAAATTTATACCGACAAGGAACAAGATGTTTATTCGATTCGCTTTGGGCATAGCTCCTAAACTACTAAACTGAGGGCGCAAAATGCCCTCAGTTTAACCACCAATCTTCGCTATTACTAAAGCCAAATTATTATCCATGACAGAATCAATCGACAATGCCGCCCTTCAACAACGCCCCACATGGGACGAATATTTTATGCTCCTGACTAAACTGGCGGCAATGCGATCAACCTGTCTGGCTTTTCCTGTGGGCGCAGTGATTGTCAAAGACAAACAGGTACTTGCCACAGGCTACAACGGTTCGCCTTCTGGTTCAGTCCATTGCACTACGCAAGGTTATTGCTACCCTAATGTCATTAGTTGTGATACTAGCAAGGAATTTCCCTCAAGGGCGGTTCATGCTGAAGCAAATGCGATCGCGCAAGCTGCCAAACATGGTATTTCTACTGATGGCGCAAGTATTTATGTAACTTTAGAGCCTTGTGTTTCTTGTTTAAAGCTGGCGGTATCGGCGGGTATTCGCGAAGTATTTTATGAGACAACTTTTAATAAAGGCAATAACGCCGCGCTCTGTCAATCATTTGTAGATGAGGGATTAGTGACGCTCAAACAAATTCAAATCTCGCCATCAATACTCCAAAGAGCGAATTTGTTTCTTAGTTCTCCCACTTCTGAATTACGCTTGTTTCCATAAAATAGAGCGCCTTGCGCTACCATAGAACCCAGATAATTTTTTAAAAGTGCCGCGAGGCGGCACTTTTAAAAGCGTTTTTTCCTTCAGTTGTCCAAGTAGCCTGAATAAGTGGATCGGTGGCAAGTTCTATCCTTTCGATTAACTTCTCTGCTAACAGCGCTCTAGAAATGCTAGGAAGTGACAGCATTTCTTCTGTTAATAGCTCTATTGATCTCATAAATATTCACTCAATGAAGATGGCTTTGGTATGTGGTATGTGGTCTGGCAAAAAAAGTTGAATGAATGTGAGGTCATTACGCGATCGCGCTTAAAGTTTTTACTAAGCGCGATCGTCTTTCCGACACCAAAATTTTTTGTCAAATGTTAGTAAAAGCTGCTGTTATAGTAGAAATAAGCTAGGTATAAATTTTGGCTATGATGAACTATAGACAACGTATACGCACGCATCAATCCGAACATTCGCAGTGGTGAGCTTTGTATAGTTAACACTAGCATTGCTATATCAGATGTATTTGACTATCTTGGTGGTGGAATGAGTGTTAGATGATTTTCCATATCTAACGATCGCCGATATCCAAGCCTGTTTTGCTTTTGCTGCCGATCGCGATCAATGTTTAACGATTACCCTATAAGGGTTTACCAAGAAATAATAGATCCATTAATTAGGATATAATTGCAGAAACTAGAGAAAGGAAATAGGAATGATTGAAGTAAGAGACGAAGCGAAAAGGCTGTATAAAAAGACAGCAGAGAAACTGAAGGGAAGTG
>JAJAZG010000268.1 GCA_026785865.1 Pseudanabaena sp. CAN_BIN31 | reverse complement strand
GTCTACGAAATTTTTGACAGTGATTGGGGCGTGTTGATCATCAAACTCAGCCCGAATTGTTCCTTTATCGGTTTCGATTACTGCACGGATCATAAATTAACTTACTCGAAAATTATTTTAGAATTTAAATCAGCTTAAAGTATACCAACCGCGAAGGCAGATAAAACCCAAAAGTAGAAACGGCGCTTAGCGCCGTTTCTACTTTTGGGTTTTGCGACTGCTTGCAGACGGGAGTATCATGGAATCATGGATCGACTTTAAGGATCGTATATATTTATGGATAGCAATAATTTGCTGAAGCAGTTGTTAATGCTTGGTGTTGGTACGACATCGATTGTATTAGAAAAAATCAAAGAAGCTAGCGAAGATTGGGTTAAAGATGGCAAGATCGATCCCGATCAAGCTTCGGAAATTCTCAATGATATTGCCAGTCGCCTCAAATCAGAGCAAGGAAATCTGGAGACTTTAATCCAGCGCCAGATTCGTAATGTGATGCAAGATTTGGGCGTGCCGCGCCAAAATGAAATGGATGAGTTGCGTGGCAGGATCGATCGCCTAGAGCGTCAGCTTCGCGAATTAGAAAATAAACAGTGGCGCTAATTTTGTGGATGTTAATTAATGGATGATTCAGGAATTCTGTATTTGGTAGGAACGCCGATCGGTAATTTGGAAGATATGACTTTTCGGGCGATCGCTACGCTTAAACAGGTAGATTTAATCGCCGCCGAAGATACCAGACATACAGGTAAGCTGTTACATCATTTTGGTATTGGTACGCCGCAAACCAGCTATCACGAGCATAATGCCCATAGGCGCGTACCTGAACTGGTAGAAAAGTTGCTGCAAGGTATGGCGATCGCCTTAGTAACGGATGCAGGAATGCCAGCTATCTCTGACCCAGGGGTGGAACTGGTGCAGGGTTGTATTGCGGCGGGTGTGCGCGTGATCCCGATTCCTGTCGTGACCGCAGGGATAGCGGCTTTAACCGCTTCAGGCTTTGCTACGCAACATTTTGGGTTTGATGGATTTTTGCCGATTGATAAAAAAGAACGGCGCGATCGCCTAGAAATTTTGCGACTAGAAACGCGGACAATGATTCTTTATGAAGCGCCACATCGGTTATTGCGGACTCTCGGAGATTTAGCTGCAAGTTTAGGGGAAGAGCATCAAATTGCGATCGCTAGAGAACTCACCAAATTGCATGAAGAATTTTGGCGCGGCTCGATAGAAGGGGCGATCGCCTACTTTACAGTTCATGTGCCTAAGGGTGAATTTACTCTAGTTTTGGAAGGTGCGAAGCCTAGTGAAAAACCTGCTTGGACAGAAGAGATAATTTTAAGAGAGTTACAAAATTTAATTGATTCAGGTATTTCGCGATCGGAAGCTAGTCGTCAATTAGCGGAACTCGCTGATTTATCACGCCGCCAAATTTATCAGTTAGCGCTGACGCTATGAACAAGGGGCTTAAGCCCCTTGCCTGACTATTTTATTTTCTACGTCGCAAAAACACCAATAACTTCTCAAAACCTGTAGGTAATGGAGCAATATTTTCAATTAACTCGCCTGAAACTGGATGGGTAAAGGTGAGCCGCCATGCGTGGAGGGCTTGACCTGAGAGATATTGCGAAACTTCTTTGTTTGGATGTCCATACACAGGATCACCCGCGATCGCCCAACCCATATGCGCTGAATGTACACGAATTTGATGGGTACGTCCTGTTTCGAGATCAAACTTAACTAGGGTGTAATGTCCTAAACGTTCGCTAATTTGCCAATGGGTAATTGCTTTGCGCCCATTTTCAATCACTGCCATTTTTTTGCGATCGCTCTTGTGTCGAGCGATTGGCGCATCAATCACACCAGATTCACTTTTAGGAACACCGCGCACGATTCCTAAATACTCACGCCGCGCCGTTTTTGCTTGAATTTGTGCTTGCAAATCTTGATGGGCGCGATCGCTTTTAGCGACAACGATCACGCCACTGGTGTCTTTATCGAGACGATGCACAATTCCTGGTCGTTGAGTACCATTGATGCCCGAAAGCTCAGTGCAATGCGCTAGAAGCGCATTCACTAGAGTTCCATCGCTATGTCCTGCCGCAGGATGTACGACGAGTCCCGCAGGTTTATTAATTACAATTAGATGCTCATCTTCGTATAGCACATCTAGAGGAATATCTTGAGCCACTAAATCAAGGGGCGTTGCGGCTGGAGTAATTATTTGAATGCGATCGCCTGCCTTGACTAGATCCTTTTTGTTATCACAAAGAAGATCATTAACAGTGACATAGCCCTCATCGATTAATGCCTGAATACGCGATCGGGATAGATCATTGAGGTGGTGCGCTAAAAAGCGATCTATTCGCTCAGATTTAGCTAAATCTGTCCCGACTTCAATTAAATTAATATTATTTGCTGTAGAGATAGTCTCTAAATCCATATTTAAAATTTGATAGTCATGAAAACCTTACCCCAAAAGTTATGAAAAAGTATCAAATCGTCTCTATTTTGGCAAGCGTGGGGATGTCTTGGAATCATTTACTTTCTTTCATAGGATCACACGATATGCGGGAAACTCAGTCGCTTCAGCGCTGAGAGCATGTCAAGATCCAAGGTTTAGAGTTATATAGCTGTCGCCACTTCTATTAAAACAATCCAAAACCCAAAAAGTAGATGCGGCGCTCCGTGCCGCATCTACTTTTTGGGTTTTATGTTATTTGCCGACAGCTATACATATGATTGACTAAGAAAATTCTGACTTTTATCAGTCAATCAGGTGTAAATCTGTTTGACTGACAAGTCTCATCAACAAGCGGGTAGGATACCCGCGCTACAGGCATTTTTGATTTTTGGGTCATTCATCTTGCCTGATATGGCTTTCAGGTACTTTTGTCAATCAATTAAATCTAAAAATCATACATTTTGTAACGTATTTAATCAATTCATACAATTCATCCCAAAAATCACATACCAACCTGCAAGTGTAAATAGTAAAGAAACACGGTCGTTTGAGGCAAATATAACTGGTTCGGTCAAAAAACCTAGTTGGAACGCAAACTATCGCAAGATCCTAGAGCTTCTAGTCTAGTAGCACAAATTTCTGGCAATGGCGATCGCGTAAGGGACGTGCAGCTTAATAAAGTACCAATTAGATAAGGCTAAACGACTGCGCTACCGTCAAGTAATTGGTACTTTATTTTCACGCTCGTCCCTAAGTTCTGATTTGACTTTATATACTGAGGAATAAATAATTATGGCTACTTTCAATCTAACTACAGGCTTAGACATCCCCCCCGCATTTCTTGGTACGGCTGCCGATGATATTTTTAACGGAACCTTTAATAATGGAGCAGTTACTGACACTTGGAATTCCACTGATATTATCAATGGCGGACTAGGCACTGATACGTTGAAAATTACCCCTAATGGAGTTGCAGCTATCGCAATCCCTGACAGCTATTGGACTAATGTTTCCAATCTAGAAAAGGTTGTTTTTGACACAACAGGTGCAGGCGCACAAACCATTACAGCGGGTACTTTCTTTCAAACAGCATTCGTTGCCACAGGTATAGATCTAACGACTACATCTGGCGGGGGGGCGATTACCGCTGACATGGGTACATTTACTGGGGCTGTAGCACTTACAACAACATCCACTGACGGCGCACAGACCCTTACTACAGGCTCAGGTCAAACGACACTGGTAGCAAGGTCTGGTGCTGGCGCACAGACTATTAATACTGGCATAGGTCTGGCGACAGTAACAGCAGAATCCACTGCTGGCGCACAGACTGTTATTGGCGCAAATCTTGTCGCAGTGACAACCACATCAACGGCAGGTGAGCAGACCATTACAAGTACGGGGGCATCGGCTGTCACCGTAGCAGCCACCTCAACGGTAGGTATGCAAACTATTAACACGGGTGACGGTGCGGATGTGATAACCGCGACGACAACTGCCACAAATAATATGATCAATAGCCGTGGAGGCAACGATACAATTACGATCCTACCAACGACTACGGGTGACTACACCATCAACGCAGGTACAGGCGATGACACAATAAAAGGCGGTGCGGGAAACGACACAATTAATGGTGAGGACGGCAACGACACGATTGATGGTGGCGGCGGTAACGATACGATTAATGGTGGTAGTGGTAACGATAGGATCAGTGGGGGACTCGGTGCTGACATCCTGACTGGGGGACTGGGCAATGACATCTTTGTTATCAACACCTTACCCGAAACGGGTACCGCTGTCCTTACACGGGATGTTATTACTGACTTCGTAGCAGGACAAGATAAAATTGACCTTTCTGCGATAGATGCCGACACCTCAACCGCAGCCATAGATCCCTTTACAGGATTCATTGCTAGTAATGCTAGCTTCACGGCGGCAGGGCAACTGAAGTTTTTGAATGGAGTTCTCTCTGGTAATACTAATGCTGATAGTAATGCTGAGTTCACTATTCAAGTTGATAACGTAGGTACATTGACTATCAATGATTTCGTGACAGCACCCCCTGCTATAAGTCTAGCCATCAGCCCTGCAAGTGTTCTTGAGAATGCAGTTGCTAATCTGGTTTACACCTTCACGCGCACTGGTGTCACCACCAATCCATTGACTGTAAACTATAGCGTTAGTGGCTCGGCAACCCTAAACACTGATTACACCCAGACAGGAGCCGCAAGTTTCACGGCAACTACAGGTACTGTTATCTTTGCTGCTAATTCCGCTACCACAACTGTGACGCTTTCCCCCACTGCTGATACGTTGTTTGAACCAGATGAAACGACTATTCTGAAGTTGACAAATGGGACTGGCTATAACATTTCTACGAATACTCCAGTTACAGGAACCATCACCAACGATGATCCTGCGCCTGTATTTGCGATCGCCGCCGATTCTGCTACAGAAGGTGGTGTAATTAATTTCACGGTGACCCGTACAGGTAACGCTCAGGCAACTCAAGCGGTTACGGTCATCACTTCGATTGGTGGAACCGATACAACCAGTGCTACGGACTTTACCGCCAAAACTGAAACGCTTTCCTTTGCTCAAGGCGAAACCACTAAAACTTTTGCAGTTCAAACTACTCAAGATGCTTTGTTTGAAGGCAATGAAACCTTTACCGCAACTCTCAGCGCTCCCACTAATGGCGCAGTTCTAAGCGGAACTAATGCGGTGGCAACGGGAACCATTAATAATGACGATGCCATCCCTGTATTTTCTATTGCTGCTGCTGCTACCACAGAAGGTGGTGTAATTAATTTCACGGTGACCCGTACAGGTGACGCTCAGGCAAATGAATCTGTAACCGTTACAACTTCCATCGGTGGAACCGATACAGCTACTAGTAATACTGACTTCACCGCAACAACATCTACTTTATCCTTTGCTCAAGGGGAAACCACTAAAACTTTTGCGGTGCAAACTACTCAAGATGTTATTCCTGAAGCTGATGAAACTTTCACCGTGACTCTTAGCGCTCCTACCAATGGAGCAACCCTCAGCGCGGCTAATAGTACCGCATCAGGAACGATCCTTGATGACGATAACCCTCGAATTAGTTTAGTTGTTGCTCCTGCAAGTGTTTTTGAGGATGCAGGTGCTAGTCTGGTTTACACCTTCACGCGCACTGGTGTCACCACCAATCCATTGACTGTAAACTATAGCGTTAATGGCTCGGCAACCCTAAATACTGATTACACCCAAACAGGAGCCGCGAGTTTCACGGCAACTACAGGTACTGTTATCTTTGCTGCTAATTCCGCTACCGCAACTGTGACGCTTTCCCCCACTGCTGATACGCTGTTTGAATCAGATGAAACGGCTATTCTGAAGTTGACAAATGGGATTGGCTATAACATTTCTACGAATACTCCAGTTACAGGAACCATCACCAATGACGATCCTGCACCTGTATTTTCTATTGCTGCTGCATCCTCGAACGAAGGTGGCGCGATCGCCTTTACCGTCACCCGTACAGGTAACGCTCAGACAAATCAAGCGGTTACGGTCATCACTTCGATCGCTGGAACTAATACAACCAGTGCCACGGACTTTACCACTAAACCCGAAACTCTCTCCTTTGCTCAAGACGAAACTACCAAGACTTTCACAGTTCAAACTATTCAAGATGCTCTATTTGAGGGCAACGAAACCTTTACCGCAACTCTCAGTACTCCTACTAATGGCGCAACCCTCAGCACCACCAACAGCATAGCTATAGGCACGATCAATAATGACGATATCGCACCAGTATTTGCGATCGCTGCCGCCTCAGCTAAAGAAGGTAACGCAATTAGTTTCAGCGTGACGCGCACAGGTGATGCTCAAGCTTCACAATCTGTAACCGTTGCAACTTCTATCGATTCAACTGATAAGGCAAGTAACGCTGACTTCACTCCCAAAAACGAAACCCTCACCTTTGCCCAAGGCGAAACCACCAAAATCTTCAGCGTTCAAACTGCTCAAGACATTCTATTAGAAGGGAATGAAACCTTTACCGCAACTCTCAGTAATCCTACAAGTGGTGCAACCGTTAGCTCAACCAATAGCTCCACGACAGGAACGATTACGGATGACTTTACCTTTGCGAAACTCTCTAAGGGCAATAGTGATATCTTTACCCTCGTTGGTACGGGTACGCCGAAACTAAAGGCATCGCTCATAGATGCTAAATCTAATTTCGTTGACGAAGTTGGAGTTTTTGCAGTTGATGACGCGGCGGGAAAAGTGGGTAATTTTGCCATAGGCGATGCGGGTTACAGTCAAGCTGCTTTAAGTCGTGCCAAAATCCTATTTTCAGCGATCGTAAATAACCCAACTGGCTTTAATGCCAGTAACTTGACTAGCCTGATTGAATCTCCCGGTAGCAACCTGCGATTTTACTTGGTTAAGAACGGTTCATCAACTGATGATGCTTTGAAAACCAACAACTTCAGTAATGTTTTATTTGCCTCAAGTTCAGCCCAAATCAGTGATTTAGGTAATGGCAGTTTTTCATTCGGATGGGAAGATGGCTCTGGAACTAGTGATTTCAAAGATTTGAGAATTACGATTCAGTCGTCAAACGAACCACTAGATCCAGGTACTAACCTGCAAGGTAATTCACTCGGCGGTGAAGTTCTCGATTTACGATTTACATCTGGTCTTGATGCTGACACAAAATTGATCAAGGCTGATTTTGTCGTTAATCGCGAAGCCGCTTACAACAACTTTGTCGGCTTCTACAAAGTCACCGATGCTAATGGCGGTATCGATACCAATGGCGATGGAGTGGCAGATATTACCGCAGGACAAAGTGGCTATATTCAAGCCGCAATTCGCGGACGAGTATCTGGCATCGATCTTGCCGTAAATAATCAAGGTACGGCTTCTCTATCTGGTGTTTTCACTCCCGACTCGATCTTTGCTCCTTTCATCATTGTGAATGGAACTCCAGATTTATTGTTGGATGGTAATCCTAATAACGACCCTGCGGTTTACTTCCCTTTCTTAGGTGCAAACACTGATGGAGTTGATCACATTCGGATGTTGGGTAGCAATGTCTTTGGTTTTGAGGATCTACCAAATGGCGGCGATCGCGATTTTAATGATATTGTCATCAAAACTACTTTAACTGCGATTAAGTAGAAAAAGTTGTCGTGAACATACTCCCTTCCCAGTGAAAAATTAGGCAATAAAACCCAAGAATTAGCGTTGGGGGGGGGGGGGGGGGCGCGCCGGAGGGTGTGGGGGGGGGGGGGGTTTTTGGTTTGTGGGGGGTGTTTTTGATAAAAAAAAATGTTTT
>JAJAZG010000267.1 GCA_026785865.1 Pseudanabaena sp. CAN_BIN31 | reverse complement strand
GAATTTAGATCGGTGTTTTGGGCGGTGTTGGTGGTTTATCGTCCTGCGGGTGCAGATACGCCGATTCATGCGATCGCGGCTCAAGTTTGGCAAGGTCAGGAAAAGTTTGCTGCGATCGCGCCGATTCATTGTGCGGGGATGACGGCTTCTCAGGTTCATATTTATATGCAGAAAGTCTTAGGTTTATTAGAGTCAAATTATGGGGTGAAAAAGTTCGCTAGTCAGGAACGTCTCGATCCTTATCTTTGTCCTTTGCGTCCCTGTCCTTGTCATCCTGAAATTACCTGATTTGAGAGGTTAAGTTTTGCAGGTTAAGCAGCTTGAGTTAAATCTTTGGGAGGCGATCGCTTCTGCTTCTCAGTCTCCTGATGAGGCAAATTTACCGATGGTGTTTAATTTATTGGATTTGACTTTGGTTGAATTAGATACGCGATCTCAATTACGGGTAGCTGGAGAGGCGGTTGGGCAAATTACTGATTTATTTTGCGATCGCTCTAATCTCTGCTTTGAACATTTACTGGCTTACGCAAGTCATGGTGAACCTGTGATGTCCGATCATGCTTTTGATCGCTATGTCCGTCAGTCGGTGGTCGTCGATTTTGAGCAGTTCATTCAACCTTTAGAGTCTTTGCCAAGAAAGTCATCTGAAAAAATTAAGGATGGTGATTCAATTGTTGGTGCTGTTGATAAGGAGGTTTTGCTTCAGGTGCTTGAGCAAGAACATTTGCTTAGTTGGGAAGAGGAGTTAGATCTAGCTCTCTCTATTGCTCATGCTGAGGATGTTTCGGCTTGGATTGAGGCGATCAGTGTTTGTTTAAAAAATAATGCTGCTCCTATGCGTTTGCTGGATTTGAGGAACAGTATGAAATTACCAATTGTGGAAATTTGGTTGGGTTTACTTTTGGGTGATTTTATACTGGAGCAGAAAGGCGATTTCTATGCTGCAAACGAAATTTGGATTAGCGACATTTAGAATACAGTTGTCATAGGTCATATATCAATATATGATTCCTGTATCTTCACGATAAATCAGCTTTGTTACTACCTAAGAGTTTACCAAAAAGTAAATGATCCCATTACTTAAGAAAATCGCTGCTATAGGAGTGGGCGATCCCAGTGATTTCTAAGGTAAATAAAGGATCGATTATTTTCTGACTGTCTCTAAGGCTAATTAAGCACATCATATATTGATATATGATGTCCAATATCTCAGATCATTTAGACATATCGATACATAAAACGCGAAACAAAATGCAGAATCGGATAGCAGTTATTAGCAATGCTGGTGGAAGTGGTAAAACAACTTTGTCAGTTCACATTGCTTATGAAATGAGTCTTTACGGGTTGTCGGTGGGATTAATCGATCTCGATCCTCAAGGTTCTTTAAGCCTATTTTGTGGACTACAACAACCAGAGCCAGAAGATACGCTCGCTTCAGTATTACAAAATGATTTTGCAGGTAAATGGCCGCTCGAACATTGTTGGAGTGAGAACACTAACAATGTGGAAGTGATCCAAGGGGGCATGATTTTAACGCGGGTTTCAGATGAGATGGTACTCCATAGACGCGGAGCATACCTACTCGGAGATTGCTTAAAAGACTATCCTTTAACCCATGATTTACTATTATTGGATTGCCCAGCAACTCTAGGACCATTAACCTTACTAGCTTTATCTGCCTGTACACATATTCTGGTACCAGTGCAACTTGAGCCAAAGTCAATTCAAGGCTCAGCAAAATTACTGGAGTGGGTCTACCATCAAAGCAAACAGCTACGATTGGAACCTCAACCGCAAATCTTAGGATTTGTGCCTAACCAATACGATCCAAGGAGAGCAACCCATAGACAAATATTAGAAGATCTGCCCACGCAGCTTGATCAGTTGGGAATTCATTGTTTTCCTGCGGTGAGAGATTCGGCAGAATTTATCAATGCAAGTGGACAGGGCTTGCCTTTGCACTTGTACCGCAATAATCATCCTGCTAGTGGAGATTTCAAAGAAATTTCTGAACGCATTGTTAAACTGATTGGCAAAAAAGTTAAGAGGAAGAAATAAAAATGGCTAATCGTAAAGCGCCAAATATTGCTAATTATTTTTCTGGGGCAAAGCAAAACCAACAGTTGTCTGAAGCAGAACAGGAAATCAATCAACTCAAGGCTGAAATTGAGAGTTTGAGAGCATCTGGCTCAGACGAGCTAGAAATTCAGTTGTCAACTTTAAAGGAACAATTGCGATCGCAGTCTGGGGTAACTGATATCGCTATAGCAATTATTCTTCAAAATCCTGACCAGCCTCGCCGCACTTTTTTAGTGGATAGTATTGAGGCGATGTCTCAATCATTGTCCAATGACGGTCAGCTTTCTCCGATTATTGTGATCCCTCAAGATGAGAGCTATTTACTTTTTGATGGGGAGCGACGCTGGCGTGCTGCTAAATCTTTGGGATGGGAAACGATTAGAGCAGTGACGATGGATGCACCTGATGATCTGCATCGCAAGGCATTATTGACATCACTTCATCGAGAGGATCTGAATCCTCTCGATAAGGCTGAAGCGATTATTCGAGAGATATCGAGTAATGTTGATATCAAGACGGAAGATATTCCCAGAAATCTGTCCACGGTGATTCGACGTTTAAATAAGCAGAAGCGTTTAACCGATATCATAAAAGCTTTGTCTGACGATCACAGTGAAGCTTCGGCTGATGAGTCTATTAGTGAAACTGAACGGACTATTTTATTGATTTTACTTGAGTTACAACTCAATCCTGCTTCGGTGGATGCTAATTTGCTACCAATGTTAGGTCTGGCTGACGATCTCAAAGATGCAATTCGTAATCTTGGGTTAAAGGGTGTTCATGCGATCGCCTTGCAAAAGTTGTCAGCCAAAAATCTAAATTTGTCGCAAGCGAAGGCAAAAAAGTTAAGAGAGGATTTGACTAAAAAGGTTGTTCAGGAGAATTTATCGGTTTTACAGACTCGGAAGATTGTGAGTGAGGCGATCGCTAAGTACAGTCCTAGTCAGAAAAGTGCTTCAGATGCAAATAAACAGCTAGGTAAAATCAAGCAAAGTGTTAATCTAATTTCTGCCGATCTTTTGACTTCGGCAGATGCTGATAGTTTGAGAGATGTTTATGATTTACTGAAGCAAAAGATGACAGAGATTGAATCTTTGCTGACATAGCAATGGGGTTTCTTTGATCTGGCTTGGTCATATATTGATATATGACCGAGTAGGATTTAGGAGATTAGCTAGGCGATCGCAGTCAGAATCCCACTTTTTTAAATTTATACTGCTCGCGTAATTCTGAATTCAGTGCGCGAATCTCATGCAATCTTATCTTTCACTTCAAAAAGCATCATTGCGAATTTTTTGCATAGCTTGTTTGAGTGATTTTATTTCGATGGAGCAAATCTGATAAACTTCCAGAGGGTCGATGCTGAAATAGTTATGAGCCAATATATTTCTTAATCCCATAATGTTTATCCAATCAATATCGGGGTGTCGCTCAAATACTTCTTTGTCAATGATTTTATCCAGTTTATTCACATTCTCACCGATCGCAACTAACATCATGGCGATCGCATCTAGGCGATCGAGTCCATTGTCATCACTAACAAAATCATCAGGTGAGCTAATCCCTGTAAATCTTCTTTCAATTCGTCTAATTGCTTCTTCGATTTCAAGGAACAATTCTAAAATCATTGTACGATCACGCATATACTGCCTCGCGATCAATTCGAGCTTTTAGGTATTTATTCATGCCATGCCAATATCGAATTACGTCTACTTTTTTGCCAAGTTTTTCTTCTAGCTCTCGCTTAAGACCTATACGCTTTAAAATGTTGGGTTCCATTTCTACCACAATGTCTATATCGCTGTCTTCAGTTGCTTCATTTCTTGCGACTGAGCCAAATATGCCGATTTTGCTCACTTGATAGCGATCGCGCAATTTTGACTTCATGGCGCGAAGCTCGTTCAATATATATTCTCTATCTAGTGAGTTGACGATCATTATTGCTTTTGCCACTTAACTAGCTTGGGCTGAGAGTATTATAACAACGTTGATAGAAGAAGCAATAAGAGATGATTTTGAGGATCGCATTTAGTTGCTAGAAATTAAAACAACTCTCAGACCTTGAGATTTCCACAATTCTAAGTTCTCTTGATTTTCCGAATAAATTGTAAGTTTAGAAAGATTTTT
>JAJAZG010000266.1 GCA_026785865.1 Pseudanabaena sp. CAN_BIN31 | reverse complement strand
CCACGCGATCGCCTGTTCTAGCAATAACGATACATTTGCCTCGCGGGGCAGTTTATTTGGTTCAAATTCTAAGGTTGCGCCGAGCCAATAGCGATCGCCACCCAACGGCACAATATTTAGATCCGAGCCATCCTCATTTTCTATATGCACGACATTTTTAAGATTGAGATTTGGAATGTTTAGCAGTAAAGCTTGACCGCCAACGGGTTGCATTAGGTCTTGTCCTGAATATTTAGGATGATTTTTTAGTAATGGCGCAAGTAGAGCGTTAGAACCTAAACCTGATGTCAC
The DNA here is from genome assembly GCA_026785865.1 of Pseudanabaena sp. CAN_BIN31. Classification (GTDB taxonomy): domain Bacteria; phylum Cyanobacteriota; class Cyanobacteriia; order Pseudanabaenales; family Pseudanabaenaceae; genus Pseudanabaena. Next base: position 7,579 of record JAJAZG010000266.1, on the reverse strand, counting down.
GATCACGCGATCGCTAGATATATCTTCTAAATTATTAACGGTTGTATTCCAAAGAAACTTCACCCCATTTTGAGTTGCTGCTTCGACTAGAGCCTTGACTAGCTGCGTGGGATGCACCGCCCGATCGCATGGACTTAATAAGCCTCCATCGGTTTTCCATAACGGAAAATCTTCAGAAATTTGTTCGCGATTCAGCCATTGCAAATCAAAACCTTGTCTTTCGCGGATTCCAGACAGCGATCGCGATTTGGATTCGGCTTCAGGCGATCGATACAAATTTAAAATGCCATTGCGGTTGTATAGGATATCGAGCTTAGTTTGCGTAACTAGATCAGAAATCAGGCGATCGTATTTACTCAAACTTGCCAAGCGCAACTTAACCAAAACACCCCGCGCCCTAGAACTCGAAACCGCCATCATCACACCCAGCGCCGATCCTGTGGCGACCATCGCTGGCTGAGGATTTGCCTCAAGCACAGTCACATTTAGCGCATACTCACTTTTACTTAATTCATAGGCGATCGCCGCTCCGATCACACCGCAGCCAATAATAGTGACAGTTCTCATCAATTTTTTCGGGAAATATGTAGTTGAGCGCAAAGCGTCCACCTAACATACTCTAATCAGGATTTGTACTTATTTCAAAAGTCAATGCTAGAGTTTTGAAATATGCGATCGCCAAATATCGTAATATTGTAAGCTTGGCATAATTTGACACTCGCTGTTCGGTATTATTTTTATGAAGGTCACTCTAGAGAAGCTCCCCGCTAGTCAAATTGGTTTTGACATTGAAGTAGAAGGGGCAAAGTCTCAAGCAATATACGATCGCATCGTTAAAGACTTGACGCGCACGATGCAAGTCCCCGGTTTTCGTAAAGGCAAAGCGCCCACTCAACTTGTATTGAGACAAGTTGGCACAGCACGACTCAAAGTCAATGTGCTTGAAGAGTTGCTAGAAAAAACCTTAAACGAAGCCCTTGCTGAGAATAAAGAAGTTAAAGATAAAGCTTTGGGCGGCTTCCAATTAATTACTAATATTGAAGATCTTGTCCTGACCTTCACTCCTGGTCAAGAAGTATCCTTTAAAGCGGCGATCGACGTTGAGCCAGAAGTTACTCTCAATAAATATCAAGGCTTCACCGTCCAAGCTGAAGAAATTAAGCCAGATCTTTCGGAAGTCGATCGCACCTTAAATGAATTTCAAGTTCGTAAAGCAACGATTGTCCCCATCGAAGATCGCCCTGTCGCCCTAAACGATGTCGTCACCGTTGATCTCAAAGTCCTTGATCGCGCCACTGGTGAAGTATTACCCGATGCGGGTGAAGATGATTTTCAGCTAGATGTTGATGAAAAAGCATTTATCCCTGAAGTCATTACTGCAATTATTGGCGCAGCGATCGATGATGTCGTTGAAGTCGAAGCAATTTTCCCTGAAGAATATTCACCTGAAGAATATGTCGGCAAAGAAATCAAATATGTAGTCACGATCAAATCAATCAAAGGACGCGAACTTCCTGCTCTTGACGACGAATTTGCTCAATCGATCAGCGACAAAGAAACGATCGCCGAATTGCGTGAAATGCTCGAAAAACGGGTAATCAATGAAGCTGAGTCTAAAACCCAAGCTAACAAAGAACGCGCTATCCTTGACGCACTCACCGCCGAACTCGAAGTTGATTTGCCTGTCACCCTCTTGCAGCAAGAACTTGACTTTTTGGTCAGACAACAAGCCAACTACTTGCAAGAGCGCATCGATCCTGCGATGGCAAAGCAGCTATTTACCAAGGAATTGGTCAAAGAAATGCGTCGCATCAGTCAGCCAGAGGCGGTTAACCGCCTCAGACGTAAAGTTGCGCTTGACAAAATCGCTGAGCTAGAAAATCTCACTGTCGATGATGCCGAACTCAAAGAGAGAGTTGCTGAAACCCTTGAAGCAATTAAAGATCCCAACATCGATCCTGCGAGATTAGCTAGTCTCATTCATGAAGAAATGAAGACTGAAATCGCGGTGAAGTGGTTGATCGAGCATTCTGAAATCGAGCTAGTTGAGCAAGGCTCACTCAAGCCAGAAATTCTTGAAAGCATCTCACCAGAGACTGATGCCGATGTTGTCACTGTTGATGCAACATCTGAAGAAGCTTAGTTAAAAAAAGAAAGGGGGGTGCTTAGCACCCCCTTTCTTTTTTTAATTGCTTAAAATAAATGGTATGTCTAGATACCAATACAATTTTTGAGGCATAATAGCTCTCAAGAAGTTATGGTAAAACTTAAGCTTTGCTACTCAAGTTTTATGTAGGACATTGCATCAAAATTATGGTGAATTCAAAACGAATGTACCCTTTATTTAGTCAATTAACATCAAATCAGTTTGCGATCGCCTCGACCCAAAATATCCACAGCGTCCATAATCAGGTCGTGCCAATGGTGGTCGAGCAATCAGGTAAAGGCGAGAGAGCATTCGATATTTTCTCGCGCTTATTGCGTGAGCGAATCGTGTTCTTGGGTTCACAAGTCGATGACACTACTTCAAACTTGATCATGTCGCAGCTTTTATTTTTAGAAGCTGAAGATCCTGAAAAAGATATTTATCTCTATATCAACTCTCCCGGTGGCTCGGTCTACGCAGGCATGGCGATCCTTGACACCATGAACCACGTCCGTCCCGATGTTTGCACCATCTGCATGGGGCTAGCAGCTAGCATGGGCGCATTTCTATTAGCATCTGGTGCTAAAGGCAAACGCATGTCATTGCCCAATGCCAGAATCATGATTCATCAGCCGCTTGGGGGCGCTCAAGGACAAGCAGTTGACATTGAGATTCAGGCGCGAGAAATCTTGTTCATCAAGCGATCGCTCAATGAAATGCTGTCCGAAAGTACAGGCAAGTCTTTTGAGCAAATCGAGCAAGATACCGAACGCGATTTCTTCATGTCACCTGCGGAAGCTCAGCAATATGGTTTGATTGATCACGTTTTAACCAATTCCAAAAGCCTCCAGCCATCAGCCCTAGCGCTCGTCTAGCCATAGCGACACATTACATCGAGATAGCTTATGCCCAGTAAATATGACTCTCATCTAAAATGTTCCTTCTGTGGTAAATCGCAGGAGCAGGTACGCAAGTTAATTGCGGGACCAGGGGTATACATTTGCGATGAGTGTGTGGATTTGTGTAACGAAATCCTCGATGAGGAGTTGTTTAACAGCGCTCCTCCTCAGGCTGCCCAACGGAAAGATCCTGCCAACGAAAAGCGGAAAACCAAAACTGCGGCAAATCTCAACCTCAGTCAGATTCCTAAGCCCCGCGATATCAAGCGATATCTCGATGAAAATGTTGTCGGTCAAGACGAAGCTAAAAAAGTTTTGTCGGTTGCCGTTTATAACCACTACAAGCGTTTGAGCTTCATTGAGTCATCGGCAAAAGGTCAGAATGAAGACGGAATCGAGCTACAAAAATCGAATATTTTACTAATTGGCCCCACGGGTTGCGGTAAAACTCTCTTGGCACAAACTCTAGCCGAAATGCTCGATGTGCCTTTTGCGGTTGCTGATGCCACGACACTCACCGAGGCGGGCTATGTCGGTGAAGATGTCGAAAATATTTTACTGCGGCTATTGCAGGTCGCCGATCTTGATGTTGAAGAGGCTCAACGCGGCATTATTTATATCGATGAAATCGATAAAATTGCGCGTAAGGGTGAAAACACTTCAATTACCCGCGATGTTTCGGGTGAAGGCGTACAGCAAGCCTTACTGAAAATGTTGGAAGGGACGATCGCGAATGTGCCGCCTCAAGGTGGACGTAAGCATCCTTATCAAGATTGCATTCAGATTGACACCAAAAATATTTTGTTTATTTGCGGTGGTGCTTTTGGGGGCATGGAAAAGCTGATCGAACAGCGCATTGGTAAAAAGTCAATGGGCTTTGTCCAGCAAGGTGAGTCGATTCCCCGTGAAAAGCGCACTGCGGAAATCCTCAAAAATGTGCAGCCTGACGATCTCGTTAAATTTGGGATGATTCCTGAATTTATTGGTCGTGTACCCGTTGCGGCTGTACTCGATCCTCTTGACGAAAAAGCGCTTATGGCAATCTTGACGGAGCCTCGCAGCGCTCTGATCAAGCAATACCAAAAGCTCTTGAAAATGGATAATGTCCAACTTGAGTTTCAGCCCGATGCAGTTCAGGCGATCGCTAAGGAAGCCTACCGTCGTAAAACAGGAGCGCGAGCTTTGCGTGGCATCGTCGAGCAGTTGATGCTAGACATGATGTATGAGTTACCTTCACGTAAAGATGTTACTAAGTGTTTAATCACTCTCGATATGGTTGAAAAACTATCAACGGCGGAGATTTTGCAACATCCTGCATCATTACCTAAGCCTGAATCAGCATAGAGACAAAAAAAGCCCCGCTAAGCGGGGCTTTTTATTAAATACAAAGCAAAGATGATTCGGTGGGCAAAGCCCACCGAATCATCTTTGCTTTGTGATCGTGAACTGAATTATGGTGTATTTGTTACTTTAATTTTTTCTTGATAAAGTCCACTAGCTGCTGGAATTGTTTGTTCTGTGAAGCAATTTGTTGTTCTAATAGCTTGCACTTAGCCTCCAGTACTTCGACTCGTTTGCCCAGACCCTCATCTGTGTGTTCGGCGCTACCCACAGTTGAAGCTACAGAAATGGTCGAGATATGCGGACGCTTCTGAGCCAACACCATTGCTCTTTTAATCGCCGTAATTAATTCTTTCTGCTCAAAAGGCTTTTCGACAAATACTAGATATTTATCTTCAAATGGTTCAGAAATTTTACTAGTTACTTCTTCTTTGCGTCCAGACATCAAAACTAGGGGAATACGGCTTAGTTCAGGACTCTGCTGCAAAGTTTCATAAACCTCAAAGCCGCTCATCCGAGGCAATAGGAAATCTAGCATGATCATCCAAGGCTTTTCTTGATGAATCATCTCCAGCCCCTTGATGCCGTCGGCTGCCTCTAGCACCTCAAAGTTTGCTGGCGGGAGCATATCACGCACCATATTACGGATTACGCGACTATCATCAATTACTAGTATTTTGTGAGCTGCCACTGCTGATAACCCCTTATTTGGTTAGTACTTAAGTAAAAGCTTACTGGGTTTTGTAAGATTTAGTTCTTGAATTCGCAATAATTTAGCATATAAATATTCTCAAAGTTAGCAGCGATCGCCTTTAATTTTGGAAACAGCAACAATAGCTGATGTCGATCCCTTGACTAGCTCTGTATAATCTCAAGTACAAAGATCGGGCTTGGTTTATCCATAATCAGATTTTTTAGAATATTTAAGCGATCGCCCAATGCTAAAACTGCCAACAAAACTAAACCCAGCCTTAATCAACTCCAGTACGACCAAAACCTCTGGCAAAACTTCTGACGAAAATACCACCAATGGTAAAAAGTCGGTGATCATTAAATTAGAAAACGTGCGTAAGACCTATGCCAATGGTGCTGTTGGTTTACGCGATGTGAATATCGAAATTTATAAGGGGGACTTTAAATTTATTACAGGGCATTCAGGATCAGGGAAGTCCACATTATTAAAACTGCTCTATGGTGCAGAGCAGGTCACAGATGGTGAAGTGACTGTGAATGGGTTTAACCTCAAGGGTTTAAAAGGAAATAATCTGGCGATGTTGCGCCGCAAGATTGGCATTGTCTTTCAAGATTACAAACTTGTACCAAAGCGCACGGTTTCAGAAAATATAGCTTTTGTGCTGATGGCGCAGGGCTACACCTATAAGGAAATTCAGCGCCGAGTTCAACCTGCGCTAAAAATGGTGGGTTTATTGCATAAGGCGGATTGTTTTCCTGAAGAGCTTTCGGGCGGAGAGCAGCAACGCACAAGTATTGCTAGAGCGATCGTGAATACGCCGCCGCTTGTGCTTGCCGATGAGCCGACAGGCAACCTCGATCCAGACAATGCTTGGCAAGTAATTAAAATCTTAAAAAAGCTAAATTCTTTTGGGGTGACGGTGCTTTTGACGACTCACGATGAGCAGTTAGTCCGAGCCGCTAATCATCCTGTATTGCATTTGCAAAATGGTTATATTATCTAGCAAAAGTTCTCAGCGCGTAGGCGCTACAAAAGTTATGGTACAAAACGTCGTTCGCTTCTTTACTAAAATCGACTATCTGCTGCGCGAGACTTTTTTAGGATTGCGGCGTGGCGGCTGGATGAATTGGGCAGCCATTAGCACTGTGGCAGTGTTGCTATTTTTATTTGGCGCAAGCTTACAAATTTCTTGGCAATTAGAAAATGTGCTAGGTCAGCTAGGCAGTCAGTTAGAAATTTCGGTCTATCTTGATGCGAATACGGTCGGTGAGTCGATGCAGCCGCGCTTGCTATTAGTCGATGGTGTTGCTGCCGCCAAACTAATTTCTAAAGAAGAAGCATGGGAAAATCTGATGAAGGATTTGGGCAAGAATGATCTTAGTCAGGCGACACAACAGCTTGGTGGTAATCCCTTAGTTGATGAGTTTAAGGTGCGGGCAGTGTCAAGCGATCGCGTGCCTGATGTGGCAAAACGCATTTCTGGCTTAAAGGGCGTGAATGAGGTGTGGTACACCAATGAGGTGGTGGAACGAATTGGACAATTGCGCCGCGCCCTCAGTAATAGCAGTGTGGCGATCGTGGCGATTTTTACGGTAATTGCGATCGCGGTTATTACGACGACTATTCGCCTAATTGTTTTAGCGCGACGGCGCGAAATTGAGGTGATGCAATTGGTGGGCGCAACGGCTGCATGGATTTATTTTCCGTTTGTGTTACAAGGCATATTTTTTGGAATCACAGGCGCGGGTGCGGCTTATTTGATGCTGATGTTGAGCTTAAATCTTTTAGGTGGGGCGATCGTCAATCAACCCGAATTAATTAAATCGCTCACTTTGGGCTTAACTACTGATTTGCGATCGCAGATTCTTTTGCCTGCCGTATTAGCGATATTTGGCACGGTGATCGGCGTGTTGGGGAGTTTATTAGCAGTACGACGTTTTTCTTTTAACTCGTAGCATAAAACCCAAAACCCAAAAAGCTGTAGCGCACGCTGCGCGTGCGCTACAGCTTTTTGGGTTTTATTATGCAGTTCTTTGCTATGATATTATGACAAGAAATATTGGGTATGTAGCTCAGTTGGATAGAGCATCAGGTTCCGGTCCTGAGGGTCGGGGGTTCGAGCCCCTCCATACTCGTAATTACAGCGTTTTACGCTAATACTAAATAAAAGCAAGGCTTTGCTAGTAAACAAACTAAATTTTTGATCTATGGAACGTGGATTATTGTGGTTGCCTTTATTGGTTGTATTCTTTTGGCTAGCATGGGCTGGCTGGAATGAATACCAAAAAGTTGAGTCTTACAAGCGTTGGGCTGAACAATTTGAACGTCACAAATACGATATTTATACCGTGTTAGGTCAAAAAGGCGATCGCCTGACATGGGGAAAACCAACGCGCAAAGATCCTATCGATATGCAAACCGTAACTTTTCAAGAGATAGAGCGGATCAGATTTCGGATTGACAACAAGTTTTATGATCAAAAAGATGCTGAATTTCCAT
>JAJAZG010000265.1 GCA_026785865.1 Pseudanabaena sp. CAN_BIN31 | reverse complement strand
CCACTAATGAGTTCATATTCGGGGCGCGATACCACAGTGATTTCAATCCATCCCACCAAATCGGGCGACCGATCCAGCCTAATGCCACGCTGGAGACAAGCCAATGGGCGTACATATTTCCTATTAGTGGCAAGTCGATTCCGCCGATCAAGCCTAAATGTCCAACGATCGCTAAAATTACTAGCGATGCAGGAATGGCAATTTCTTTACTGATCCCCAACCAAGAATTAGATTTTGGCGATACAGGCTTTCTTGCAGAATGGCGATCGCCTTTATCAATAAACTCAGCCGCAAAACCTGCTTTAGCGATCGCCTCAATTAACTGCGGTGCAAAATCCTCTGCTAAACTTTCACCACCATAAATCACGGTGGCTCTCTCAGTCAGTAAATTCACACTCGCTGCCTTTACCTCTGCACAGGCAAGCAAACGCTTTTCGACTGTTGCCACACAGCCCGCACATTTCATGCCCGCGATCGCTAGGGCTAAGGAATTAGATTGGGAGATCGGTTTTACTGTTGTTATTGATTGGGTCGCTGTCACGAACTTGTATCCACAATTTATAAAAAATCTATAAAAAATTTAGAATTCGACGCGGTAGGCTTATTATTACGATGCCTATCGACCGCTAGCTAGTACTAAAAGCTGATAGCCACAAGGCAATATATAGGGTTAGCATATACCTAAATCTAATTTGATTAAGTAATTATTCTGGTGCAGCGTTCTAATATTTTAAGCGTTGCCTACTTGTCTTCCTGACTCTATGTGACTGCTAAAATTAAAAGTAGAAATTTGCCAAAATTTTCTAGATTCTTAGACTTACCCCCAACGGTTCAAAATTTTCTGACAATGAGTTAGCTAATGTCCATTTCTGACAGCGAGTTTTCTATTCATTTTTGGGGTGTGCGCGGCAGTATCGCCACACCTGGACCTACCACAGTTCGCTATGGTGGCAATACTCCTTGCGTAGAAATGCGCTGCCAAGGTGAACGCCTTATTTTTGATGGGGGAACAGGGATTAGGGTTTTAGGACAGCACTTGTTAAAACATCTGCCTGTAGAAGCAAATATTTTCTTTACCCATAGCCATTGGGATCACGTTCAGGGATTTCCTTTTTTCACTCCTGCCTTCGTGAAAGGTAATCTATTTAGAATTTACGGTAAGGTCGCGCCGACAGGTCAAACGATGCAAGAGCGGCTAGAGGAGCAGATGCATAATCCCAACTTTCCAGTGCCATTGAGGGTAATGGCTTCATGTTTGGAATTTTTTGATGTTGAAGTTCCCAGTGTGATCGAGATTGGTAATGGTGTGACGATTGAGGCGGGAATGCTCAATCACCCTGGGGAGGCGACGGGCTATCGCGTTAGCTGTGGCGATCGCGTAGCAGTTTATGCTACTGATACTGAACATTTTGGCGATCGCATTGATGAAAATCTTGTATATCTAGCTCGTGATGCTGATGTGTTGATTATGGATGCTACTTATTCTGATGAAGAATATTGGTCGGATACGAGTCCAAAAATTGGTTGGGGACATTCGACATGGCAAGAAGCAATCAAAGTTGCTGAGGCTGCCAATGTCAAAACTTTGGTGATTTTTCATCATGATCCTTTACATAGTGACGATCAATTAGATGAGTTTGGTCGATTAGCCCAAGAGAAGTTTTCAGGGGCGGTAATGGCTAAAGAAGGAATGTATATTTCTATTCCTATTCGCACTGGAGCAAATCTACTAAAAGTTTGAAGATTTCGGCTGGGGAATTTAAGGTTGATTTGAGGCGATCGCGATAAAATAGGCATAGAACATAACGAGCCTAACCAAATGCTATCTCCACAGACAACCGCCAAAGTATCTAACCCAAAAAGTTGGAAAATCAAGCTGTTATACGATGGTGCATGTCCCCTGTGTTTGCGCGAAGTCAACTTTTTAAAAAGCAAAGACGGCGGTCGCGGTTTGATTGAATTTGTCGATATCGCTACCGATGAATACGATCCTGACGATCATGCAGGGATTGATTTTGAGACGGCGATGGGGCGTATTCATGCCATATTAGCTGATGGGACGATCGTCAAAAATGTTGAAGTATTTCGCCAAACCTATGACATTCTCGGCATTGGTTGGATTTATGCGATCACCAAATTACCGATTGTCGGGCGCTTAGCGGATGCTCTCTATGGAGTTTGGGCAGACTATCGCCTATTACTAACTGGTCGCGCCGATCTCAAAACTCTTATCGCCGAACGTCAGCAAAGATTGCAAAGCTGTGCGGATAGATGCGCGATCGTCGATCAACATACATCATGATTATTACTTGGCTAGCGATCGCATTTATTTCCCTTATTCTTGGCTTTGCTCTCAACAAACTTTTTCCTGCGGACAATAAATGGTTTATGCGATTACGCCGCCCCCGTTGGCTCACCTTTGAAAAAGCAATCCCTTTTATTTGGATCTTTATTTTTATCTGCGGGATCACCTCAGCCTCCGTGCTGTGGGAAACCCAACCCGCTACGATTAACACATGGTTATTGATGGTTGGCTATGGGATCTTGGAGTTGACGATTTTATCCTACACCCCAGTTTTGACCCGTTTACGAAATGTCAGAGCAGGGGTGATCGCAGGCGCGGTCGGTTTTCTATTGGGGATAGTTTTAACAACCCAAGTTTGGCAAATTTCTAGCTTAGCGGGATGGTTACTAATGCCATATTTACTCTGGAGTCCCATTGGTACATATGTCACATGGGTAATGGCTAGACTAAATCCTCCCGAAATGTAAAATCAATCGTAGGGGCAATTCATGAATTGCCCTTACAGCGATATTGTATAAACATAAATAAATCAAAATCCGAGCATGACAGTTAAACATTTAAAAGTTTTACATCAACACAATTCAGACGTAAATCAAGTAATTTACAAGGACGGTGATGATGTAATTGAAGGATTGACACAAAATCCTAAAACTCTGCCAGCAAAATATTTTTATGACGATCGCGGCTCAGAATTATTCGAGCAGATTTGTGACTTGCCCGAATATTATCCTACCCGCACTGAAGCAT
>JAJAZG010000264.1 GCA_026785865.1 Pseudanabaena sp. CAN_BIN31 | reverse complement strand
GACAACGTGCTGAGGCTGAAAGACAACGTGCTGAGGCTGAAAGACAATGTGCTGAGGCTGAGAGTCAACGTGCTGAGGCTGAAAGACAAAAGGCTGAAGCTGAAAGACAACGTGCTGAGGCTGAAAGACAGCGTGCCGATAGGTTGGCGACATATTTGCGATCGCAGGGTCTCGATCCTGATAATTTACCTGTTTAACTAATTTAAAATTTATGCGGCGCGATTCCATCTTTTACAAGCTATTTCAGCAATATCCATCGTTATTATTTCAGTTATTGCCGAGCTTACCGACTACTGCTGATGGTTATCGGTTTGATTCGGTTGCGGTCAAGGAGCCGAAGTTTGAGATTGATGGGGTATTTTTGCCTAGCGAGTCTGATGGTGTTGTTTACTTCTGTGAGGTGCAGTTTCAAAAGGATGAGCAGCTTTATGAAAGGGTATTTGCGGAATCATTTCTTTATTTTTATCGTAATCGAGATCGGTTTAGCGACTGGCAGACGGTGATTATTTATCCATCGCGCTCTACAGAACAGACCAGCTTGCAACCATATCGCGCTTTACTGGGGTGTGACCAAGTGCATCGGGTATATCTGAGTGAATTAGTAAATATTCGTGATTTACCGATATGGGTGGCGCTGATAGTGTTGACGACGCTGGAAGAAAGTCAAGCTCCAGATGAAGCTAGATATCTGTTGCAACGAACTAGCGTTGAGTCATCATCAAGTCGCGCCATAATAGAGTTAGTGACGACGATTATGGTATACAAGTTTGAAAATTTAAGTCAAAAAGAGGTAGAAGCTATGCTGGGTATTACATTACAGGAAACAAGAGTTTATAGGGAGATTAAGGCTGAGGGACGTGAGGAAGGACTGATTAAGGGACGAGAGCAAGAAGCGGCTAGTCTTATTTTAAGGCTGCTGACTAAGCGCTTTGGTGTGGTATCGGTAGATGTGCGTTCTAGGATTTCTGGGTTGCCTTTGGTTGTGCTTGAAGATTTGAGTGAGGCGATCTTGGATTTTGTGAGTTTGGATGATTTACAGGTTTGGTTGGCGGAATACGAAAAACGGCGCAAATAAACTTAAGATAATCTATAGCATTAAAGCTAATTCGATTTAACTATGAGGTCTTGACTCCTGATGAGTCTGTCATTAAACAATAAATACATTAGTGCTGACGCTAAGCACTACATAGAGTTACTTCAGGTCTTAGTAAGCCGCACTCTGAAGGTACGTTATCGCGGCTCATTTTTGGGTGTTTATTGGTCATTGCTCAATCCCCTGATTATGGCTGGTCTATATACGGCTGTTTTTGGTGCGACCTTTGCCAAATACTATGATGACTCGATAATTAACTATGTCCTAGCGGTGCTGACTGGTTTAATTGTGATTAACTTTTTTTCGGCTGCCACGACACAGGCGCTTAGTAGTGTGGTTGGTAATGGGGCACTGCTGAACAAGATTCGATTACCTGTAAGTGTCTTCCCTGTATCAATGATTATGGCAAATATTTTTCAGTTTTTGATGGGCGCTTTTCCTTTATTGGCGATTGTAGTGATAGTTAAGTCTCACAGTTTGATTAATGTGGTGGCGATACTGTTACCTTTTATCGCTTTAGTCTTATTTTGTGTGGGGGTAAGCTTTTTTGTGAGTGCGCTGTATGTATTTTTTCGAGATCTGCCCTATTTCTACGAGCTTGTGGTATTCATGCTCTGGATTACTAGCCCTGTCTTTTATCCTGCGGCGATCGTGCCTCAATCGGTAAAGCCATTTCTGAGTATCAATCCTTTGTCGCCAATTATTGAGAGTTTGCGGCAGATAACGCTTTCTGGGAATTTGCCAGATCCGATGCTGATCGCCAGTGCGCTCTTAAGTGGTATGCTCTTTGCTGGATTTGGTTGGTTATATTTCCACCGATCGCGATCGCAGTTTATGGATTTGCTATAGATGACGGAAGAAGCAATTCGATTAGATCAAGTTTGCTTGTGGCGCAGAACCCAAGAAGAGTTTTCCTATGATCTTAAGAAGACTGTCCTATCAATTTTTGAGGGTAAATATCAGCAGCCAGCAAAAAAATTAGTCCTAGATAAGATTAATTTGGTGCTAGAAAGAGGTGAAAAGATTGGCATCATTGGCAGTAATGGTGCGGGTAAGTCAACCTTACTAAAAGTGATTTCTGGAATTTTGCAACCGACTACTGGGACGGTTCGGGTACGTGGGCAAATCGCTCCGCTAATTGAGCTAGGGGCGGGGTTTGACACAGAAATTTCGGTGATAGACAACATCGTATTATATGGCGTGTTATTAGGCTTTTCTAGAGCTGAGATGAAGGAAAGGTCAGCATCAATCCTAGATTTTGCTGAGTTAGAGGATTATAGATTTGTGCCTGTTAAGGGTTTGTCTTCGGGGATGGTGGCTCGTCTTGGCTTTGCGATCGCTACCGATATCCAACCTGATATTTTGATTCTGGATGAGGTTTTATCGGTGGGTGATGAAAGTTTCAAGAATAAATGCAAAAAACGGATCGATAAGTTTTGGGATTCCCACGTTACGATCTTGGTTGTTTCTCACTCAATGGAATTTATTCAGCAATCTTGTGATAAGGTAGTTTGGCTTACTAAGGGTCATATTAATTTGGCGGGTGACTCTGAAAAGGTAATAAAATCGTATCTTGATAGTGTTACTTAGGGAATCTGCGCTATGTATGAGCTAATTGCACCTATAGCCGATCTCCATGCTGCCAAACGCTAACAATTTATCGCTCTAGCAATGAAGTATAATATTAAGCTAGGATCATGGTGCGGTGTTGATTTTTTAAATTGAGCGATCACAGACAGACTTTTGTCAGTCAATCAGATTAAGAAGTCTGAGATGCAACTTGGTAATTAGGAGTAAAAACCTTCAAACTTAATACTAAACTTATTAACGCAGAACACAGACAAGCACTAAAGACGAAGAAGAAACAATGGAAATAATATCTCACAGGGCTAATCTCATAGGCTCAGACAAACGTAGAGAAAATACCGCTGAGGCTTGTGAAGAATGCCTGAATTTGGGTTTTGGTCTTGAACTAGATGTGCGAAACTATCTAAATGGTTTGTACGCTAAGCATGATCCTGTAATATCAGAGGATGAGCAATCGTGGCTTCAGGTAGTTTCAGTGGTTAGTAATTATCCTCTTCTTCCAATTGCAATTAATATTAAGGAAACTGGATATGAACAAGCACTGGTGAATAGCATTTTTGATTTGTGCAAAGAAAATATATTTTTGTTCGATTTGGAATTAGTAGTTGGAATACAGAAATATGAGTCTTTGTTATCAACTTACAAAGCTCTCGATTTAACCACTGAAGTTGCTGTTAGAGTTAGTGATCATAATGAAACTATTGAACGTGCTGTTGAATCACATAACCGAGTAATCTGGTTAGATGAGTTTGATTCTTTTTGGGCTTCACAGGGAACGATACAAGAACTCAAAAAAGCAAGCAAGAAGATTTATGCTGTGGCTCCAGATCTTCATAAACACTCTTTGGATATCTCTATGTCTAGATGTAAAGAATTTGCTTTATGGAATGTTGATGGAATTTGTACTGATTACCCTATAATGTTAAAAAATATCTTGGAGGAAGTAAATTAAGTGACTAAAATCGCTGCGGTTTTGTTTGATCTAGATGGTGTGCTTGTTGATGCGGATGAATGGCACTTTGAGGCTTTAAATCGAGCTTTACAGCCGTATAACTTGTCTATTACAAGAGAGCAACACACATATTTTTTTAAGGCTTTACCAACAAGAACAAAGCTTGAGATCCTTTCTATTAGATATGGATTACCTAGAGAATTTCATCAACAAATCAATGATCAAAAACAGCAATACACTTTTGAAATAATTAAGGAAAAATGTGAGCCTCAGCCTGATAAGCTAGCCATGATGGAGTATCTTCACAAGAGATACCGTGTTGCTGTTTGTTCAAACTCTAGATCAGAGACTGTGAGACTGATGCTAGAGAGATCTGACCTATTGAACTACTTTGAATTTTTCCTAAGCAATGAAGATGTCGAAAGTGGAAAGCCTTCTCCAGAAATGTATTTTTCTGCAATGAGGAAGATGGAACTAAGTGCCGAAGAGTGTCTAATCGTAGAAGACTCCGAGGCTGGACTAAAAGCAGCACAGACTTCTGGAGCGCATATTTGCAAAGTCACTGAGCCATCGGAAGTGAACTTGGAGAGACTTATGAGCAGTCTAAAGAACGTAGGAAAAATCAAGATCGTAATCCCGATGGCTGGAGAGGGAAGTCGTTTTGCACGAGCTGGTTATATTGATCCCAAACCAATGATTAGAGTTTTCGGTAAGCCGATGATTCAGTGGGTCGTAGAAAATATGAACTTGGTCAATAGCCATTTTATATTTCTCTGTCGCAAGCAGCATTTGGATAGTTACAAGCTTAGTGCTTACTTGAAGTCTTTAAGACCAGATTCTTCAATTGTTTGCGTGGATGAACTTACTGAAGGGGCTGCTTGTACTGTACTTTTGGCTCAAGACTATTTAACAGATAACGAAGAGCTTATAGTTGCGAATTCCGATCAATATGTCGATACCTCTATAGCCGATTTTGTCCAAAGGATGAGAGACCTTAATGCAGATGCAGGCATCCTTACCTTTGAGGCATCTGAGAGCAAGTGGAGCTATGCTGATGCTGATGAGAATGGATTGGTAAGAAAAGTTGCAGAGAAGGAGGCAATTAGTAATTATGCCACTGTTGGGATTTACTACTACAAGCGTACTTGGGAGTTTGTCCAGTTTGCAAACTCAATGATCAGTAAAAATATCAGGACTAACAACGAATTTTATGTTTGTCCTATATTCAATGAGTATATTGGGGCGGGTAAATCTGTTTATATACATAATATAGAGAGAACTGCTATGCATGGACTGGGGACACCCGAAGATTTGGATATGTTTATGAAGGAGAAAGGCGCTAAATAGATATCACTATGATGATGCCATTAATCAGTTAAATAGCATCGTGGGTAAATGTTCAGTTAAAGTGATCATACCTATAAGGAGCAGACAAAAAATTACAAGAATCACTGAATTGTTAATTTCCTGTTACTTATTCGTAGTTGAAGGTGTTTAGCCCTAAACACTCATGGTCAAAGTCCAACATACTCCCTTCCCAGCATAGGATTAGACCCTAGAAAACAGGGTTTGACTAAATTTTAGGCTTGGTTAATGTCTAATTTAACGCTGGGAAGGGAGTAGGTAAATTACAGGTCTTCTGGGTTTGCGGTGACAAACAAAGCATATAGGATTTAAAAGCCTCTCCTAGCAAGAGTTTTAACAATGGAGAGTTTGTTTTAACTGTATTATCCCTATACAATTCCTGCCCTAAAATCAGAAGACACTGCATTAACTGAATCCTTACATTTTTTTGCAGAAAAAATATTAAATAAACAAAATTTATGTCTAAATCAACACAAATAATCCTGCCTAGCTTAAATGAACTTCTTGGTATTCTGGGTTTATCAATAAATTTTGATTCAAATGAACTATTTGTATTGTCTAAACCAAGTAGTTCTGAGATTGCCATTTTAGATATTCAGAAGAATTTAGATTGCATCTCTGACGAAGTGACTATAGATCAGAACTATAGGCTGTCGAAAAAGTGTCAAGATAAAAATATTAAATTGATTTTGAGTGTCGATAGACTCTTCTATACTAAGTTTGATCGAATAATTATCAATGAGTACTTTTATTCCCTTAAAGAAAGTTCTTACTTAATGATTATCACTAGATCTGATTTCCCAAATTCAGTTCAATACTTGAAAAAGGTATTATCTGAAGAATACAAAGGTGTCTTTAGATTTGTTAATTCAGCAAAAGTAAACTCATGCGAAATAGCAATCTTTCAGAAAACCGAATTTAAGAGGGTTGTAGAAGGCGACATCAAAAAGTGGACTTTTGGTTTTATAGGTAATGGTAAAAGAGACCAGTTTATCTCCGAGCAAATAGAATGCATTAAGAAGTTGCCGTTGAAAGAATGGGAAGTAATAATCTGTGGCACCTATAACTTGCCGATTATTGATGAAAACATTACATATATACCTTTTACGGAAAATGACGACAAAGGCTGGATTACTAAGAAGAAAAACCTAATAGCACAAGCAGCAAGTAATGAAAACTTGATAATATTGCATGATCGTTATTTTATTCCCGACAATTTTGTGGAGAAAATGGAAGAATGGGGGAATGACTTTGAACTTCTGGGAGCAAAGCAAATACTTTATCGAAGTCCATTACGTATTTACAAGGCCAGAATTCAGGATTGGATGATGTCACCTTTTGCTGTCCATATTGACAAAGATACTAGGTGGAAATTTAGCTATTTCTTTCTGGACTACAATGATTGGGATATTCTTGCATACATTCCTGGTGGAATATTTATAGTCAAGAGATCACTTATGTTAAGAATTCCTCAAGACGAACAAATGTTCTGGAATAGTCCTGAAGATATTAAGTTTTGTCAAGATTTTGCAGCTAGTGGTTATTGTTTAAGAATTAATACTCTTCTTGAGTTTGAAACCGCTTCTTTCGCCCATCCTTGTGAAGATGTTCCTTTAAGGGTTGTAAATACAAAAAGATACCTCTGCGAGGTTAATAACGTTGTTTCACCCCTGTATATTTACGAGAGATTTCTGGAGAAACTACTACCTAATTATGTGGAATTGAAATATAAAATAGAGACTACAAATGCTTTAAGAATTATTTTTGGTGATGAAATACCTTGTTATATTTTCCATGCGCATCCAATCGACAATATAAAATCAGTTGGTGATCTGTCTTTGTGGTATCACAGGCTGTTAACAATAGATAGAGTAAGACTTGTGTTTAGTATCATGAGCATTGAAGATAAAATTAAGACTATGCAAAAGTTAATTCTACGTCGTTCTATGTCAGATGATAGTGTTCTTGCTGTGATTATTGATAGTTTTAAAACAGTGCATTTTTTTGATGAGAGAGCAGTTATACAGAGTCTTTTAGATACTGGTGAAGTAGAAAGAAGATTAGTAAATATGTCCGTGCCTGATTATCCGTTGGAAGCAGCATCTAGAAGCAGTCTGGCATTTAAAGTGGCTTTTACGTCGAAGCCTATAGCTATTTTCATAATCAAAGTATTTTATCGTTATCCAAGAATCTACAGATTTATTTCTAACTCAGCTAAGTTGTTTTTAAAGCCGATGGTGTTCTAAATTTCGTTAAGTTGTAAATCACAGAATTATTTACATAGACCGACATAAGTTTATTGTTTACATATTTTATTCCTTTTAAAATTAAGTGATAACCAAAGAATTTATACATCGGTTAATAGCCAAGCTTAATCTATCCCATATAGATAGACAAAATATCTTGCTTGATTACCAGTCCAAGAATTATCATAATGAACTTGATAGTCTTGGATTTTTATCGAATTCTTCTTCTGCAAATCAGCTTTATAGAATTCCAACAGCTTTTAAAAAAGCTGATATACGTCTGTTGATTAGTGCCGATAGATTTTTTCATACTAAATATGATCCAGTAATTTTGCGTGAATACTACGACACCTTGAGTTCGCTAGGATATTTATTAGTCATAACAGAAAAAAATCAACATATAAATCTATTTAAAGATTTCAGTGATAAGTTCAAGTTAGTTAATAACATCCAAGTTTGTTTAAATAAAAATTTATTCTGTTTATGTTTTCAGAAAAAAATTGATTTAAATTTAACGAACCAAGATAATATAAGTAAATGGACTTTTGGCTATATAACCAACGGCACCAAAAATGACTTTATCAACAACCAAATACAAAGAATTAAAAATCTAGGCTTAGAAGAATGGGAAATTATTATATGCGGAAAATACAACCTTTTTGGTTCTACCGATAACCATATAAAGTATCTTCCATTTAGTGAAAATGATGATAAAGGTTGGATAACTAAAAAGAAAAATTTAATATGTGAAAATGCTAAATATGAGAATTTAGTTATTCTGCATGACCGCTATATTATCCCACTAAATTTTTTAGAGAAAATGAAGGAATGGGGCAATGACTTTGATTTACTGGGAGCCAGACAAATATATTATCCATCTCATTTAGATTCTACGCCTGTCCGATGTCAGGATTGGATGACTTACGGTAAGGAGTTAGAGATAGGTAGAAAAGACCGTTCTGCCGATGATGTTGGGATACTTGAACCGCATGATTGGGATAAGTGGTGTTACATCACTGGAGGACTATATATTGTCAAGCGCTCATTAATGTTAAAAATCCCACAGGATGAAAGTTTGTTTTGGAACGAATTAGAAGACATCAAATTTTGCCATGACTTTACAAAAGCTGGTTATTTAATTCGGTTTAATCCATATTTAGAGTTCGAGTCAGTTTCTTACAGATGGCCAGCATTAGTTGTTCAGTATAAGTTAGATACTAAACAATTAGGCTTAAAGAAAACGTCTAGAGAAACCTTAATGTACTGGTATTTTTATTTGATAGACTACTTGGTAATTGCAAAGGAAATAAAATCATCTCTTGAAAAATTAGGAAATGATTTTTTGCAAAAAGCTAAATTTACCATAGGTAGGAGTGAAGATTTGTCAATAGCTGAGTCTAAGTTATCTGCTATCCAAAATATTCGAGATTTAAATAATTGGTGTACAGATGTTTTAAATACTGGTTCAATATCTCAGCAAATTGAAAACTTAGACAAAATTTCTCAAATCCATTTAGCATTTAATCTTATATTGGCTCGTCGTCCATCACCATATGAAGAAATTTTTTGGGAAAATAAAAAACAGATGTTTACCAAAACGATATCCGATTTACTACGTGAAACAGAGTTTCAATATAGAATACGCACTTTGGCAAGAACCACTCATGAAATTACAAAAAAAGATATTTTAGTTCTCAAACTCTTAAGTTTTATAAAACCTATAATCATTTTAATAATCATGATATTAATCGATTCAACTAGGTCTAACTCTCAGAGACTTAGTTTTATTAAAAAGCTTATAAAAAAAATAATGTTTTGCATTAGCTAGACATGGATATTATTAGCTCAGATTCTAATCAATTGATAGTTAACTTATCTGTTATATTTTCTAAATCAACAGGTATAAGTAACTATGCCAAAAATTTATTTCCATATCTAAAATTATTACAACCTACCTTATTAACATCAGAAAATTACTCTGACTTTAATTGCTACCCAATCCCTAATAAATTCACTCCTGCTAATGGAACAAAAGGTCATTTACGTCGCTTACTATGGACACAATTCTGTCTGCCTAAAATATATATTAATCTTAAGTCTAGTTTATTATTTTCACCTATACCAGAAGCTCCATTTTGGGTACAATGTCGCAGCATAGTGATGGTGCATGATTTTATTCCCTTGCGTTTTCCTAAGCGATTTTCGCCACTTACTCCTTACCATCGATATTATGTTCCAGAAGTTCTAAATCAAGCCGAATATATTATTTGTAACTCTCAATCAACTGCTCAAGATATTGTTAATTTTTGCAATATTCCAGCCAATAAAATCACACCTATTTTGTTAGCCTATAATCCACAACACTTTCGACCAATTACAGAAAATGATAAAGAGCGATCGCCACATCCCCCATATTTCTTATACATCGGTAGACATGACCCCTATAAAAATATCAGTCGCCTAATCTCAGCTTTTGCAAACTTGCCATCAAATCATGAATACCAACTTTGGCTAGCTGGTCCCTCAGACGATCGCTATACACCATCATTAAAAAAGCAAGTACAAGAATTAGGGCTTACCAATCAAGTAAAATTTCTTGATTATGTGTCTTACGAAGACTTACCTAAAATCATTAGTGGCGCGATCGCCTTAGTATTTCCATCACTTTGGGAAGGTTTTGGCTTACCCGTCCTCGAAGCAATGGCTTGCGGTACGCCTGTGATTACGTCTAATCTTTCATCTTTGCCAGAAGTCGCTGGCGATGCTGCAATTTTAATCGATCCTTATAAAGTTGCAGAAATTACAGATGCCATGCAAGCGATCGCTACTCAATCTGGACTGCGATCGCATCTTTCAAAACTCGGATTAGCTAGAGCTAGCCTATTTAGCTGGGAGAAAACTGGAAAAGAAACTGTAGATGTTTTAAAAAGATTTTTATAGTCCAAAACATGGCTAATGCGATCGCAAATATTTATAGCAATTCTCAAGCAGATGAAGTACATATGATCTTATAGAACAAGGGGCTTAAGCCCCTTGTCTGTACTTCACCAAAGCTCAATATTCCCAATCTCGGCTTGTATCACAAATGAAACTATCAGCCACAACATCATCAAAGACATAAGGTAATTTCTAGAAAAGAAAGTACCCAAAGATCTAAAATCTTAGGAAAGCTTATAAGAAGTAAGAGGGAAAACATTGAAACTAGTAAGGGAAGAAGAGCAAATTTTAAAGATATCGCAAATAGAAGACCTGAGAAGTGCAGCAAAGAAAATGCAAGGAGAAAAACGCCGCAGATTTCAAGCCGAGATG
>JAJAZG010000263.1 GCA_026785865.1 Pseudanabaena sp. CAN_BIN31 | reverse complement strand
CGTTATTTTCCCTCATTTAAATAACACGTTTATCAAAAATATATCCAAAACCAAAATAATAAAAAACCCAAACGCCGTGACCCGCCCGGGGGGGGGGGGCTACAGCTCTTCGGCTTTTTTGATAAGTTCTGCCCCAATGATCGCTGTACTGCATAGACATTCGCTGCTAGACTAGCAAAAGAAAAATTTAGCGATTAGCACAAATATTGAATCGATGCCTCAAGACACTGTTGCGAATGTTGCGACCTCTGCACCCAATATCACCGCAGATGAAGCCTTAGTCTATTACGAAGATATGGTATTGGGGCGTACTTTCGAGGACAAGTGCGCTGAGATGTATTATCGCGGCAAGATGTTTGGATTTGTGCATCTTTACAACGGTCAAGAAGCCGTTGCTAGCGGTGTGATTAAGACCATGCGCTCTGACGATTATGTATGTAGCACCTACCGCGATCACGTTCATGCGCTCAGTTCAGGTGTAACTGCTAACGAAGTCATGGCGGAGCTATTTGGTAAAGAAACGGGATGTAGCAAGGGTCGTGGTGGCTCAATGCATATTTTTTCAGCAAAGAATAACTTTTTGGGTGGATATGCCTTCGTAGCAGAAGGGATTCCCGTTGCCGCAGGTGCAGCATTTCAGTCAAAATATCGCCGCGAAGTAATGGGCGATCCTAATGCTGACCAAGTGACTGCTTGTTTCTTTGGTGATGGCGCAAGCAATAATGGTCAATTTTTCGAGACCCTAAATATGGCGGCGTTATGGAAGTTGCCGATTATTTTTGTCATTGAAAATAACGACTGGGCGATCGGGATGAAGCATCATCGCGCCACTTCTGATGTACGGATTCATAAAAAAGCTGAAGCCTTTGGAATACCGGGTTTTGAAGTTGACGGTATGGATGTTTTGGCAGTTCGTGAACATGCTCAAGAGGCGGTTCGTCGTGGTCGTGCTGGTGAGGGGCCAACAGTTTTAGAATGTATGACTTATCGCTTTCGAGGTCACTCTCTAGCTGACCCCGATGAACTACGCAGCAAGGAAGATAAGGATAAATGGTTTGGACGCGATCCGATTAAAATCTTTGCTAGCCGTATTCTTGAGCATGGCTTAGTAGAAGCAAGTCAGCTGAAAGCGATCGACAGAAAGATCCGTGATGTGGTTGAGGAATGTGTGCGCTTTGCGGAGATATCTCCTGAGCCAGATCCTAAAGATCTGTTTCGTTATCAGTTTGCTGAAGACGAATAGAAAGTACAGCACAGAGTGCTTAAGCAGTCCCACAAATCTTTGCTCAGAAGAGAAAATCATACATTTAATGAAAGTGTTTGCATCGCTTTCATTAAATGTATTTTCGTTTATTTGATGGTAAGTTGATGATAAGATGAAAAACCTGCCTTCTTGTACTTAAGGAACACTAATTATGGTTGAATTTCTACTCTCAATAGTCTTTCTCTCGCTTGTAGGTGGCAATGTTTATCTATACAAGAAATTAAAAGAAAGTCGGGAAGAATCAACCATAAACAAAACGATGCTACAAGAGCAATTACGTCGTATTCAAAAACATCTTGATAAATATAGTGGGATTATCGACAAAGAAGACTATGAAAATAAGCTTGCAGATAAAATCACCAAACTCAAGCAGGATATTTCCCAACTATCAAAACAAAAAAGTACATTAGAAGAAATTGTTCAGGCTCTTGAAGAAGAAGATAACCTTCATGCAATCGCATTTTACCAGCCCAAACATAGCTTTGATGATTCAGCACAGTACCAAACACGCCTTGAAATCATCCGAGAGAAACAAAAACAACTTATAAAAGATGGTAAGGCAGTTAATTCTGTCGCATCTATTACTCTAGAAGGCAGTGCAAAGAAAGGACAAAAGCTAGTCAACAGCTTTATTAAGCTAGTTCTTAGAGCTTTTAACGGAGAAAGCGATGCGGCAATTGCCAAAGTCAAGTATAACAACGTTACAACTCAAATAAACCGCATAACTAAAGCCTTTGAAGCCATTAATAAACTAGCCGAAACAACCTACTGTACCCTCAGTGTTGAATATTTCAACGCCAAGTTAGAAGAGCTATACCTCAGTCATGAATACCAAGAGAAAAGGCAGGAGGAAATTGAGGAGCAGCGACAAATCCGTGAGCAAATGAAAGAAGAGGAACGCGCTATACGTGAAATCGAAAAAGCCAAACTGGATGCTGAAAAAGAAGAGCAACGCTACCAGCAATCACTCGAAAAAGCACGTCTCGAAATTGAGCAAGCCACAGGAAAACAACGCGACAAACTGGAAGCGCATATTTTACAGCTAACCCAACAGTTACAAGAAGCTCACACCAACAAAGAACGAGCAATCTCCCGCGCTCAAATGACCAAATCTGGACACGTCTACATCATTTCCAACATTGGCGCTTTTGGTGAACATGTTTACAAAATCGGTATGACTAGACGGCTAGATCCGATGGATCGAGTCAATGAATTGGGTGATGCATCAGTACCTTTTCCCTTTGATGTTCACGCTATTATTTTTTGTCAGAATGCTCCTGAGCTAGAAAAACAACTGCATAAGCTTTTTCACCATCGCCGTGTTAACAAAGTTAACCAGCGTAAAGAATTCTTCAGAGTCGATTTAGAAGAGATCGCCGAAGCAGTAAAACAAATTGCTGAAGAAACTAAGTCTATTCAAGGCGAAATCCACATCACCAAAGCCGCCGCCGCGATCGACTATCGGAAAACTATAGCCATGCTAGAGCAAACATATCAAGCAAAATAGTTAAGATGTCCTCGTTATTCTCAAAATCAATCCTCGAAACTCTTATTCAAAAAAGAGGAGTCGCCAAGCGACTCCTTTTTTATAGTTTGCATCGTGATATTTGGCCTTGTTCCCAATTAACATCATTGACGATCGCCTTAGAAAAATCGCAGTTAACTAAAGTTGCATTGTAAAACGAGGCTTTGGTTAAATCTGCATACTGAAACCTTGTCCCTGTCGTTATTCGAGATGTATTCATTGCTAGGCGAAACAAGTAGAGACTGCCAAAAATTTGTAACGGCTCGATCGCTAAAAATGTTAATAGCGCTGTAAAGCTATTGAATTTGAAAGAACTAGCGATCGCCTTAAAAGCGCCAAAAACTAATATTTTCGTGAATGTCGATCCGAAGAATCCTGAAACAAAGGCAAGGATTAGGGAAATGGGAATTGCGATCATAATTCCTTTTTTGCTGGCGATCGCGAAGCTTCCTGTAAAACTAACCGCAAAGCCAACTGCAAACACGACGATCGCCACAATTGCCACCCAATAGATTGTTTCGCGGTTGATCGCTTCTATGCCAAAAATAGAAACAATTGCAAAAGTAATCAATAAAATCGTTGCAATCATCGCCGTACCTGCAAACATCAATGCGATCGTAAACGAGGTGATATTCACGATCGCGTTTTGACGTTGGCTTCTACCAGCGCGGACATTAGCAAAATTAGCTGCTTTGAGTTGCGAACGAGAAAAGTTGCAGCCGCGAATATCCGCACCACTAAAGTCCGCGCCGACTAAGTTCTTACCTTTGAAGGAGCGATCGCGCAAATCTTGATTTGTAAAGTTAAGACTTTGACTCATATTTCCTGTTATGAATTTTCAGCTAACTCGCCTAAGGTTGGCTTAGAAATATGTGGCAATCCCCAGCCTAGCTTTTCGCGCAAAACTTGGAAAAATTCACCTTTCTGTAAGCGAATAAATCTTGCAGGATATGGCGATCGCTCAACCTCAACGCGATAGTCAGGATACACATAACATCCTGCATTACCATCGACAACCAACACCAAACGATGACGATTAGCAGGAGTGACAATCGCTTTTTCGGTATTCGCAAATACTAACGCCCGTGATGCCATTGAATGAGCGCAAATGGGAATAAGCTGAAATACAGGAATGCCTGGTTCGATAACTGGTCCCCCTGCGGAAAGTGCATAGGCAGTCGAGCCTGTCGGCGTAGAAATAATCACACCATCCGCCGCAATATCGACAGGCAGATGACGACCAATCTTCACTTCAAAGTGACACATACTGGTCAATGGTTCACGGTGCAATACCATTTCGTTGAGCGATAGGGCTTCCCATAGCAAACCTTTGCTATCGTAGACGCGCACCGCCATCATCGATCGCTGCTCGACTACATAATTGCCTTCGATGATTTGGGCGATCGCTTCTTCCCAATCAGTCAAATAGGTTTCCGTCAAAAACCCCATATGCCCTGTGTTTACATTTAATACGGGTAAAGAAAGTGGAGCAATTTGACGACAAGCGGATAGGACAGTGCCATCGCCTCCTAAAGCCACGGCGAACATGACATCATGATCGAATCCGATTGGCACTAAACTTTCGATCGCCGTATGACAAACGGGAGCATCTGGCTTACCATAGCCTAAAATACCGCCATTTCCCGTTGCCATAACAGTCTGGATACCGCGCTTTTCTAGCCATAGCTTCATATCCAGCGCTACACGCTCGGCGACAGGTTTTGCGTCGTTGTATATAATCCCGACCTTTGGCACGCTCAATGACTACCTAGACTATTCAAAAATTTCG
>JAJAZG010000262.1 GCA_026785865.1 Pseudanabaena sp. CAN_BIN31 | reverse complement strand
GAGAGGGCTGAAACCCTTGCCAACGACTTGATCGACGGCAAGAGCTACGTCTTTCTCTAACCATAAGATTTTTAGGATAAACTGAGACAATGCTACCTACCTCCAACAAAAACTAAGTTACATATTAAAGTAGCGATCTTGTAATATAACATGATTGAAACCTCTAAATTTAACTCGAAAGAATTGAACAATAATATTTTTAGCAGTATTTTTGTGTTTGATATTGATGGGGTGATTCGCGATGTGTCGGGTTCTTATCGCCGCGCCTTGGCAGATACGGTTGAGCATTTTACTGATCGTGCTTGCCGTCCGACTTCTGAAGAAATTGATGAATTAAAGGCTGAGGGGATTTGGAATAATGACTGGGAGGCTTCACAAGAGCTAATTAAGCGTTATTTTCACAAGTTCGGGAGAGATCGCCAAGTGTCTTATGAAGCGATCGTGGCTTTTTTTCAGGGGCGTTATCGAGGTGTTAATCCTGATTGGTCGGATGGCTATATTGCTTCTGAGCCTTTGATTGCGACTAAGGAATATTTTCAGAATTTGACATCAGCAGAAATTGATTGGGGATTTTTTAGTGGGGCAACGCGGGCTTCGGCTGGTTATGTGTTGCGGCGGCTAGAAATTAATGATCCTGTATTAATTGCGATGGAAGATGCCGCAGGTAAACCTGATCCGACTGGGCTTTTATTGGCGGTGAAGCAACTTGAAAAAAATAAAGAGGAAATATCATCCGTAGTTGTATATGTCGGTGATACGGTGGCGGATATGCTGACGGTGGTTAGAGCGCGAGATTATGCTCCTAGTTACAAATATATTGCTGTGGGTGTAATTCCGCCCCATGTGGCTGAAGATTTGCGCGATCGCTACTCATCTCTACTCAAAGAAAATGGTGCAGATCTAGTTTTGAATAATGTTCTAGAGTTAACTCCGCAGCTTAATTTATTACAAAGTTAGGTAGCTTAAATTCGCGTTAACATAGATCTGGCTTTACAAGCTATTCCCTTGTTAAGAATTTTAAAATCAAGTTTTATGTCAGAGTCCCAGCAATATTATTTCGTGGCTGCTAGCCGTAAGTATTTGTGTGAAGACGAAGGGAAACCTTTGAGTGAGACGCTATCGGAGCGCGGGCGCAATTTTAAGGCTCGCAACAAAGAAATTAATTTTTGGTTGATTGAGCAGCCTGCTTTTTTGGAAGCGCCTGAAATGGCAAGCATTAAAAAGCAAATTCCCCAACCTGCGGCGGCGGTGATCACAACCGATCCAAATACGATGCGTTGGTTGAAGTTAAGGCTTGAGTTTGTCGTGACTGGAGAATTTACCGCGCCTAGTGTCTCGATCCCAGAGCCTTTAGAGTTTACCAAAAAGTAAATGATCCCATTACTTAAGAAAATTGCTGCTATAGGAGTGGGCGATCCCAGTGATTTCTAAGGTACATAAAGGATCGATTATTTTCTGACTGTCTCTTAGCATCTTTAGCGATCGCCTGACAATCAAAACAGGCAAGGGGCTTAAGCCCCTTGTTCTCAAATTTTTTGTTGAAAATTAAGAGCGCCGATCGCCATAAACTTAATTGTGTCTAAATTTTTTCGCATTAATTCTTTTTCTGGCTTGCATTCCCCATATGGGCATGTAAATTTTGGCTTTAAAGCGATCGCCACGAATGCGCGAAAATATGGCGATCGCAGTTTATACAATCCGCCACAGAAGCCTAAACAAAAACTTTGTTTTGATCTAATCCAAAGTTTTTCTGTCCAAAAAGCAGGCAACGCAATCGCCGAATGTGAAGATATTTGGGATTATGCAAAACGTAATTCGATGGTGTCGATCGCCCTGTCTGATGGGGCAACAGAGTCTTCGTTTACGCGAGAATGGGCTAAGGAGTTAGTTACGGCTTTTGTGAATCGCGAGTTACCTTGGCAAGATGTTTATACTTGTGCGTCAAAAAATTGGCTATTGCCATTGCAAACGACTTGGCAACAATGGTTAGCAGATCAGAATTTGTCTTGGTTTGCCAAGCGCAAGGCAGAAAATGGGGCTTTTGCAACTTTTGTGAGCTTAGAAGTTTTTGCGGATTTAAGCTGGAAGGCTCTTGCTGTGGGAGATTCTTGTTTATTTGTGGTGCGCGATCGCTGTTTACAAAAAAGCTTTCCATTAGAAAATAGTTGCGAATTTAATAATCGTCCAAAGCTGATCGGCACTAATATTAAGGCGGCGAATATTCATGTTTCGCAAATTTATGGGGATGCAAAATTAGGCGATCGCTTTTATCTGACCACCGATGCTATCGCCTGTTGGATTTTTCAGCAACTAGAAGCAAATCAAGATCCCTGGCTAAAATTAGATCGGCTCAGTTCGCATGATTTATTTGCCGAATGGGTGACGGAATTGCGCGATCGCCACGAGATCGCTAACGACGACACAACCTTGCTATGTCTAGAAATTCAGGCGATCAATATTCCTATGCGTCTAAGTTGTGAGCCATGAATAATATTCAGACTTGGCCGTTAAATATTGACTTCACGATCGCGGTGCAAAATCCCCAACTTTGTTTTGCCGATCCTGAGCTTAAGCAAGCCAGCACTTCTAAAAATTCGCGTGGTAGAGTTTTGCTATGGTCAGGCAACTTCGCCACCGTTTACAAGTTAACTAAAGGCGATCGCTCTTGGGCAGTGCGCTGCTTTACGCGCATACCGCAATCGGATGTGCAGCAGCGATACAAGCTAATTAGTGAATATCTCAGCCAACACCATATTCCTTACTTAGTTGATTTTGAATTTCTCACACAGGGAATTCTCGTCAAAGGTGAATGGTATCCGATTCTAAAAATGGACTGGGTAGAAGGGGTAGAACTCGATCGCTATATTGGTGAATACATTGATGATTCGCAAGTATTATTGCGCTTAGATCGGCAATTAAAGCAACTGCAAACAGATCTGCAACAGGTGGGGATCGCTCACGGTGATTTGCAGCATGGAAATATCATGGTGGACGATCAGGGGGAATTAAAGCTGGTTGACTATGACGGAATGTACGTTCCCGCCTTACGAGGGACTCCGCCCCTTGAGGTGGGACATCCCAACTATCAGCCACCGATGCGATCGCTGAATGATTTTGGTGACCAACTTGATGAATTTTCTTTTGCAGTAATATCTCTATCGCTTCGCGCTCTAGCCAGTCAGCCCAATCTTTGGGAAACCTTCCATGAAGACAACAAAAATTTAATCTTTCGGCAAAATGATTTTCAAGAGCCAGAGTTATCACCTGTATTTCAGTCGATCGCCAATATTCCTGATGATGAAACTCGCGAACTATGCGATCGCCTCATTCGTCAATGTCATGGCAAAGATTTCGATGAACCAAAATCGCAAGCCCAGCAGTTTAAATTTGTAGCTACACAATTCAAACCATTCTTATTAGTCGGCATGGCTATATTGGTTGTTGTCGGAATGTTCTGGATTTTTAGAAAAAATCAAACTCTAGTTACTAAAAAGCCTGAAATTTTGCCCTCAAGCTTTCCTATTCCAAGCAATACACCTACAACTCCACTACCACCAAAATTAACCCCAATTACGGCTGCGAGCCTAATTACCAAATATGCTGAAGGTCAGCGCGATTTTCGTAATGTACAGTTGACAGGCGCTCAAGGCGATCGCCTACAAGGTCAAGACTTTAGCAATATTAATCTCAGTGGTTCTGTACTAGAGCGCGTTGATTTACGCCAAGTAATTTTCAAGAATGCAAATTTGAACGCTATTAAAATCGTTAAAGTCGATCTCCGAGGCGCAGATCTGAGTAATTCTAGTCTCGTTGATGCAAACTTAGCATTTTCTAATTTCGCAGAAGCAAATTTGTCTCAAGCAAATTTATTGCGAGTCAATTTATTTCAAGCAAAGTTAGGTTCCGCGATTTTACAAAAAGCGGAGTTGATGAAGACAAATCTCAGTGAAGCCGATCTTAGTTCTGCAAATCTCAAAGGTGCAAATTTAGTCTTAGCAAATCTTCGTAAAGCAAATCTAGTTAAGGCAAATTTAAGTGAGAGTAATTTATCAGCAGCAAATCTTAGTGACGCGGTCTTAGAAGGAGCCGATTTATCTGCCGCAGATTTGCGATCGGCGGAATTACACCTAACCAATCTCACTAATGCCAATCTCAGTTCGGCAAATCTAACCGCCGCAAAGCTAATTTTGATCGAGTTTGCAGGTACGAATCTTAATGGCGCAAATTTTCGCAATGCGATCGTCGAAAATATTGGCAGCATCGAAGCGGCGAATTTTACTAATGCTTTAAATCTTGATCCCAATGTTCGTAAATATTTCTGCTCTTTAGCTTCGGGCAATATCTCAGAGACTGGCAACTCCACAAAATCAACGCTAAATTGCTTGCCGTAATTGTTTTATTAGGAAAATCGCTATACGTTGCCTCGGATAAAGAGTAAAATCGATGTGGCTAGCAAAACTCGTCAAAACTAACAGTTAAATTTCAACTCTTAGCAACTTACTGCTAGGCTAAAAAGCGCGAAAAGAGTATTACCGTAATGATCGAAGAAGAAAATTTACCAAATTCTGAAGACCTCATTGATGAAGATGATGAGGTTCTTGAGTCACGGCTGCAACAACTTGCCACCGAAGAATTAAATCAAACCTCCAACCCAGAAGAAGCAAAAGCAGATGGTACTCAAACCTCTGCAAGCGAATCTAACGCAGGTAAAGCAAACACGGCGGCAGCAGCAACGCTCGAAAAAATTAATGGTTTGATCGCTGAGTCAACATCTCTGAGAGAGCAGTTAGATGAGCGCAAGCAACAGTACTTGCGCTTATATGCCGACTTCGAGAATTTTCGTAAACGCACAGAGCGCGATAAAGAAGAGCAAGAAGGCACAATCACGGGTAAAATTCTCAAAAAAATCTTGCCCGTAGTTGATGACTTTGAGCGGGCGCAATTTGCAATTGCACCCAAAACTGATGGTGAAGCTTCAATTCATAAAAGCTATCAATCGGTATACAAGCAATTGCTCAAGTGCCTCAAAGAAACAGGCGTAGTAAGGATGGAATGCGTTGGTCAAGATTTTGATCCCAATTTCCATGAGGCGATCATGCAAGAACCCTCGCCTGAGCATGATGAAGGCATAATTACGGAAGAACTACGTCCAGGATATCTTGTCAGCGACGATCGCGTTTTGCGTCACTCATTGGTCAAAGTGTCTTCAGGTAAAATTGACGGCGATGATAGTGTTTCTGGTGATGCAAATCAAGACACTTCTGGCGCATCTACTTAAGCTTTAAGTCAAATTTTTCAAGATGCGATCGCAATTGCATCTTGAAATACATTCTTAGGGTACATTGTTCAAAAATTCATCAAGCTAAACTTTAAAAAAGCTTTTAGCGGGACTAGCGATTATGTCGAAAGTAATTGGGATCGACCTTGGTACGACAAATAGTTGTGTTTCAGTTCTGGAGGGTGGCAAACCTGTTGTCATCTCTAGTGCAGAAGGGGGGCGCACCACGCCGAGTATTGTCGCTTTTGTTAAGGACAGTAGCGAGCGGATTGTGGGGCAGGTTGCCAAGCGCCAGTCTGTTACCAACTCAGTAAATACGGTTTATAGCATCAAGCGGTTTATTGGTCGTAGCTGGAGCGAAACCGAAACCGAGCGTAGTCGCGTCCCTTTCACGGCGGTCAAAGGCAAAGACGATACCGTCGATGTGCAGATCGGTGATAAGACCTATACGCCCCAAGAAATTTCGGCGATGATCTTACAAAAGCTAAAACAGGATGCTGAAAACTATTTGGGCGAAGAAGTTACTCAAGCGGTAATCACTGTACCCGCCTACTTCACCGATACGCAGCGTCAGGCGACAAAAGA
This sequence comes from Pseudanabaena sp. CAN_BIN31, assembly GCA_026785865.1. Lineage (GTDB taxonomy): Bacteria > Cyanobacteriota > Cyanobacteriia > Pseudanabaenales > Pseudanabaenaceae > Pseudanabaena. Next base: position 9,295 of record JAJAZG010000262.1, on the reverse strand, counting down.
CGCTGGGGCGATTTCGGGTATGGAGGTCTTGCGGATTGTCAATGAACCAACGGCGGCGGCGCTTGCCTACGGTTTGGACAAACAAGATCAAGAACAGATTGTTTTAGTATTTGACCTTGGCGGCGGCACATTTGATGTTTCTGTACTCCAGCTTGGCGATGGCATTTTTGAAGTTAAGGCAACTTCAGGCAATAACCATCTTGGTGGTGACGATTTTGATGCGCTGATCGTCGATTGGCTAGTTGCGGACTTCAAGCAAAAAGAAGGAATTGACTTAGTTGCCGACAAAACTGCGTTGCAGCGACTCAAAGAAGCTGCCGAAAAAGCCAAAATTGAGCTTTCCAGCGCTCCTTCAACTCTGATCAGCTTGCCGTTTATCGCTTCTGACGAGACAGGACCAAAAACCATTGAGCTAGATTTTACTCGTTCCAAGTTTGACGAGATTACTGCGAGGTTGGTTAAAGCAACCCTTGAACCAACCGCCCAAGCATTGAAAGATGCAGGACTATCACCAAAAGAAATTAATCGGATTATTTTAGTTGGTGGCTCAACTCGTATTCCTGCGGTACAAGACGCTATATCGAGATTTTTTGATGGTAAAAAGCCAGATCAGTCAGTTAACCCCGATGAGGCTGTGGCGATCGGGGCGGCTGTACAGGCGGGAATTTTAGGTGGTGAGGTTAAAGATCTATTATTACTAGACGTGATCCCGCTTTCGATCGGATTAGAAACCCAAGGTGGAGTATTTACTAAGAACTTAGAACGTAATACTACAATTCCTACGAGTAAGGCGCAGATTTTTTCCACCGCCGTTGACAATCAATCGGCAGTAGAGATTCATGTGCTACAGGGCGAACGCTCAATGGCTAAAGATAATAAGAGCCTCGGCAAATTTGAGCTGGAGGGTATTCGTCCCGCGCCACGTGGTATTCCACAGATCGAAGTTTCTCTTGATATTGATGCTAATGGTATTCTCAAAGTTTCAGCACGAGATATCGATACTGGAGTTGAGCAGAGCATTAGTATCACTAATACTGGTGGATTGAGTCCCAGTGAAATTGAAAGAATGCGGATGGAAGCTGAGGTATATTCTGAAGAAGATGCGGCCCGTCGCGAATTGGCGAATATGCGGAACCAAGCATCTAACCTCATCCGCACTGTCGAAGAAGTTCTCAGAGATAATGGACCTTCAGTGATCACTCAAAGTTTGCGCGAACCCACGCTCAAAAATATGGAATCCCTCAAGAATTTATATGAATCTGAAGAGGCAACCTATGCAGATCTTCAAATCGCAATTAAGCCTCTACAGCAATCACTGTTTGATGTGACTCAAACGGTTGAGAAATACTCTCAAGTTGAGCGCGTTAAGCAAAAGTCTAGCGACACCTTGGGGTAAGACTGAGGGCAGTGTTGCCAGCATTTGTCAGTTTTACTGAGGGTGCAAAGCGCTGTATGATCACAAATCAGTAGTTGTATTTTTGGCTACAGTTGTTTTATTTCAACATTCGCAACTAAACGTTTATTCTGTAAACTGTGAGCCGCTATGTCACTGTTTGATTGGTTTGCTGAAACTCGCTCCCGCGCGGGTGAAGCCTATCGCCGCAAAACTCCTAATCTCAATCAAGACTCTCAAGAACGCGAAATTCCTGATGGTTTGTGGCACAAATGTTCTAGTTGTGGTGCTTTGACTTACGTTAAGGATTTAAAAACCAATTTTATGGTTTGTCCTGAGTGTGGTCATCATAATCAAGTTAATGCCTATGAGCGCATCGCCCAGTTGATTGATGCTGGTACGTGGAACGAAATGGACGCGGATTTAACTTCTTGCGATCCATTAGGCTTTAAAGATCGTAAGCCTTATATTGATCGGATTAAAGAATATAAACAAAAAACGGGTTTGAGCGATGGGGTGATCACTGGTACGGGCAAAATTGATGGCGGTGATGTGGCGATCGCGGTGATGGATTTCCGCTTTATGGGTGGCAGCATGGGATCGGTTGTGGGTGAGAAAATCACTCGTATGCTGGAAACTGCTACAGCAAAACGCTTTCCTGCCTTGATTTTTTGCGCTTCAGGTGGAGCGCGGATGCAAGAAGGGATATTGAGTTTGATGCAAATGGCGAAGACTTCGGCAGCCTTGGAGCGTCATCGTCAGGCTAATTTGCTCTATATTCCCGTCTTGACGAACCCTACAACAGGTGGTGTGACCGCTAGTTTTGCGATGCTCGGCGATATTATTTTGGCTGAGCCAAAAGCAATGATCGGGTTTACAGGTCGGCGGGTGATCGAGCAGACGCTGAAGCAAAAAATTCCTGATGGTTTTCAATCTTCGGAATATTTATTAGATCATGGATTTGTGGATATGATCGTGCCAAGAACAAAGCTAAAGCAAAATCTGGCGATGATTTTGAAAATGCACGAGTCGAGTCCGAATATTTCTAGCGATCGCCATGTTAACGGTGCTGCCAAATCAGTTGCCCCGAATCTGTCTGATACCAAGCTAGTCTCTGAGTTGTAGTTGAGTCTGGCTGCATATTCATGGCAAGTCGCGGCGCGGCGATCGCCAAATTAATCGCCTGTGCTGGTTCGCAAATATTCCACTTGACGAGATTATTAACGCTGTCGAGCAAAGAAACCGTAGTACCTGATAATGTGCCGTCAGGTAGTCGGGCTGTGCCATTGGTGACTGTAATTGGGCGATCGTCCCAAGGATAAATGCCATCGGGTAAACCTAGTGGAGCAAGGGCATCACTAATTAAGAAAATTTTGTTTGTCATCCGATAAAGCAATTTCACCATTTGCGGCGAAACATGAACACCGTCGGCAATTAAGCCACACCAAACCCGATCGCTTAAAATTGCTTCGCCCAATAAACCCACATCGCGATGATGCAAAGCTGGCATTGCATTAAACGCATGAGTAACCATCGTTGCGCCTTGGGCGATCGCCTCCCTTGTCTGTTCTGCATTTGCGGTGGAATGACCGAGGCTAACAATAATTTGGCGATCGCATAAAAATTTAATCGTTTCGCCAGATGGATCAAGTTCGGGTGCGAGGGTAACTAATTTAATAATATTCGTGTGATCACTTAATACTTGCTGCAATGTATTGAGATTAAGCGGTAATAAATGTTGCTGCGGATGTGCGCCGCGTTTGTCTGGATGCAGAAATGGCCCTTCAAGATGTACGCCTAAGATTTTTGCTATTTTGGGATCGGGATTTTGGTTTTGATTGGCGATCGCCTCTGCTAAGAAGAATAGCGATCGCTGAAATTGTTCGACAGAAGCAGTAACAAGGGTGGGCAAAAATCCATCGATACCCTGTTGATAAAGAAAACGACAAATTTCTGGCAGATGGCTGGCGCGATCACTGTTCAAATCATTAAAGGCAATCCCCAATGCCCCATTAATTTGTAAATCAATACCGCCTTGAGAAAAACAAATAAATTGCATAGGGTTTGACTACTCTTTTATGACCTATCTCGCTATTTTAAATTTATACCAACTCGATCTATATGTACTTTTAACATCGGTTCGGCGATCGCTTCGTAATGGACGACATCAAAAAAATAAGGCAATGGTTTCTCTTCATTGAGGCAATCAGCAAATCTTGCAGTAATTTCATAGGTCAGGCGATCGCCTTTAATCGCCAGATCGACATCCGAGCCTTTTTTATAATTACCTTTAGCGCGAGAGCCGAACAAAATCACCTTTTCAATTTCTGGAAATTCTTGAATAGCCGCGTTAATGTGGATAAAGTCGCGATCGATAAGTCCATACTTCATAGAATTTTAATCTTGTTTTGGAAATATTCGTATATCTCTAACAAAAGTTGAAAATATTTATCTCTGATTTTGGCTTCTACGGCGATCGCGGTATTTTCATTGTAAGTATGGGCGGTCAAGTTGCGATCTTGAAGTGCATCGATCCATTCATGCCCATTGCTAATCAGTCCCGATTGAAATGCTTGCTTAATCGCTTCTCTAGGAGTTTTGATAATAAAACCTTCTGCTTCTTCATAATCTTTGAGCAATTTCCAAGAGAGTTCAAAAGACATCTCAAAAAACTGAATTAGTCCTGCTCTTTCAATAATAGAAGGATGTTCAATTTTGAGGGCTGATTGTAACAAAAGGAAAGCTCTCTCAAAGTTAGAAAATCTCTGTATCCATCTAGTATCATCTTCCATTATTTGTCCTTACCCATGCGCGAAACTCTCTTAGAGCCTTACTTTCTCCTAGAGTTAAGCGTTTTTGCAGATGTTCCACAATAATCGCCGCAGGTAATTGTGGAAAAGATAAACTATGTTCAATGGGATTATATTCTCCATTCTGTAATGCGAGAAACTCTAAACTATATCCATCATATCGCCACACTTCAGGAACACCAAGCCTTGCATAAATCGGCAAACGGCGATCGCTAGGATTAGTAATATCCACTTCGAGAACCAGATCGGGCGGTGGATCTTGTCCAACGATGATATTTTCTTGGGCGCGAATCACTGGTTCATTTTTAATGTAATAACAAGAGTCAGGTTCGCAACCAACCTTTAATTCTGGGATTCGCATTAATAATGAGCCAAGTTTGCGTAAGTCGATTTCTAATTCGTCAGCATATGCTCTGATGAGGTCGTCAATAAATCGATTGCTGCCTTCGTGAAGTGAGAGTGGCGACATAATTTCTAAATTACCGTCAATGTAATGGAATAGGCTGTCACGGCGATCGCCTATATCCGCAAGTAATCGCTCAAAGGTTTCCCAGCTAACGTTATGTAATAAGATGCGCTGCTCTGCTAATGGTCTAATTTGTTCAATAGCTTGATTAGTGAGTGTTTTGGTAGGTTTAGGTTGGGATGTAGCAATCATGATTTTCTTACCTATCGGTTAGTAGAATATTCTCAAATATCATAATCATTTGCGACCAAAATCAGCAGGAATCTCCCCCCATCCTGCTGTATCCCATTTCAAAATAGGATTAGAGTATTCATTATTCTCTAGCCACCTTAATCCTCTTTCCGTCAAATCAAATATCTCTTTATTATCATGGCTTGCTTCTAATTTCGTTTTTACTTTCTTATTTCTCACCCAAATAATAGCTGTTTCTGAGTCGGAGTAAATAGGGATATTGCTCTCCTTTTTCTTAAGATAGGCTAGAGCATGAACTATAGCCAAAAATTCTCCAAGATTATTTGTGCCATTTGACATTGGACGTTTGTGAAAAATAATTTCGCGTGTAGCCATATGTAATCCTCTATATTCGACATCGCCTGGATTACCAATGCATGAAGCGTCTACGCAAATGCTATCCATAATCAATTCGGTTGCAGGAAATATTGGCTCTCTCCACTTAACTTTTTTCTTCTCAACAGGAAAAAGTGTTTCTTGAGAAGTTAGTCCCAATGCTTCCTCTGCCGCGCCTCTCGTTTTAAAAGATTTATATACCGCACCTCCGAACCCTTTTATATGCTCTTCACATTCTGCCCAACTTTCAAATACGCCAGTCTTTCTACCTTTTAAAACTGCATAATATTTTTTTGATGACATATCATTTCACAGCGAAAATATGAATATTATACAAACTAGATAAATACCATAGGAGCAAAGAGAGATTTATGGCTAGACCCGTTAATTTAGCGATCGCGTTTCGCACAACGCTTTTAAATTTGGTGAGCTTATTTTGTGGGACAGGCGATCGCCCCTTCAGAAAAAAATCGCTCCTTACGGGAGCGATTTTTTTTAATTGTTTTTAGACTTTGACAGTAACCTTGCTGTCGATCGCTTCTCTAAGAGCGCGAACGGTGGCAATCATCGAAACCACATCGTTCAATTGATTTACAGCCGAGCCAACACCAACACCCGATGCACCTGAGGCGATCGCCATTGGAGCGGTGATATTGGTCAAGCCAGAGGCACAAAGTACAGGAATCGATACAGCGCGACCGATTTCATAGGCGGCGGCTAGTGTTGGCGATGCCTTTTCGATCGCACCAAGCACACCTGCATGAACTGGGGCTGAGCTTGTGCCGCCTTCAGTTTGGATGATGTCTGCGCCAATTTCTTCGAGTTTCTCAGCGAGGGCAACTTGCTGATCGAGAGGCAATGTGTGAGGAACCGTGACCGAGATCGCGGTATGGGGCAGCAATGCTCTGGTTTCTAAGGTCAAAGCAATGATTTCATCGGCGGTGAAAATACGACCCTGAGCGTAGTAGCTGTCGTAGTTACCGATTTCGACTAGATCTGCGCCATTTGTCACGGCTTCAGCGAGTTTTTGAGGCTCAACTGCGGATACGCAAATTGGTAATGAGCAATTAGCTTTGACGATCGCAATTAATTCAGCATCAGCCGCGATGTCTACAAAAGTAGCTCCACCGCGATCGGCGGCTTGCACGACCATTTTGACGGAGTTGCGATCGAAGTTTTGGATACCGCTAATAATTTTGAGCGCGTTGCGGCGGCTAAAAGCAGTTACTAAAGCAAGAGGTAAGCGAGACATAAGCTTTGTCGTCCTTAATAGGCTGGTGTGTGATGTAGAACTACTTTAACGCGATTTCGCATAGAAACTAGCCTGTCGTTACAGTCTTTTCAGGAGTTAATATCTTGATCGCAACCCGATCGATGTGTGCTTTTAGCATGAGTTCGGTGATAGAACTTATCAATTCGTATCGAATATAAATTAATGTAAGCTTTCAAATAGACAATAAAGCGATCGCGCTAGAAATACCCATGAGCTTAATGCCCAAGCATTTACCTGCTGCACCCTCAACCAGTCAGCCCAACCACAAAAAAATCTCCCTACGTCAATGGTGCTTTTTTGCGACCTTACCGATCGCCATATTATCAGGCTGTCAAGAACAACCAGCAACCAGCCCCACTATCTCACCGATCGCTACGGCTAAACCAACAACATCGGCGGCGGCTAAAAATAAAGAACCAGATGGAATTTTAGAACAGATAAAAGCTCGTGGGAAGCTAATCTGTGGCGTAAATGGAAAGCTGGCTGGATTTAGCTATGTTGATGAGAAAGGTGTGTGGAGTGGCTTAGATGTGGATTATTGCAAGGCGATCGCCGCTGCCGTCTTGGGAGACGCTAAGGCGGTTGAGTTCAAACCATTGCTCGCCAAAGATCGATTTACATCGGTTCAAAATGGTGACGTTGATATCTTGATGCGGAACACCACGCGCACATTGACTCGTGACGTTACGCCAAATATCTCCTTTGCACCAACGACTTTTTTTGATGGTCAAGGGGTAATGATACGAATTGGCGCGAAATCAACTTCTTCTCCTAGTTCCACGACTTCACCCGCAGTTCCCTCAACTTCGCCGAGTCCGACCAGCACCCCAGAGACTCGCTCCGATAAGGATAGTAAATCGGATAAACAAACACCGAAAACCAGTAATGAATTGACGATTAAAGATCTGGCAAATAAAAGAATCTGTGTGGAAACAGGGAACAGCGTCGCTACTCTGGAATCAGCAACCAAGGAAGCTAATGTCGCGATCGAGACGATGATTTTGCCAGATCTTGATGGAGTCTTGAATGCTTATGCTAAAGGAGAATGTGAAGCAATTTCTTCTGAAAAATCGCAACTTGCAGCATGGAGAAGTAAACTTCCTCGTCCTGCTGACCACAAAATTCTCGATCTGAGTTTGTCAAAAGAACCGCTCAGTCCCGCACTAGTGGGTAATGACGATCGCTGGCGCGATGTAGTAACTTGGGTGATTTATGCCACTTTTTATGCGGAAGAATTGGGTCTTAATATGGATAATTACACGATTTTTAAGGATACTAAAAACCCTGAAGTTGCCAGATTTCTCGGTACATCAGATTCGTTAGGCATTGAGCTAGGGCTTGCCCCAGACTGGACTACGCAAATTCTCAAACAAGTGGGAAGTTACGGTGATATTTATAGCCGCAATCTTGCGCCGCTAGATATTCCACGCGGTCTAAATCGCACATGGAAGCAAGGCGGTTTGCTTTATTCGATGCCATTTAGGTAAAGTTAAAGAAATCTTAACCTAGACGAGCTATTTTGGGAACTAAGCATAATTAAATCCAAAAAGCTGTAGCGCACGCTGCGCGTGCGCTACAGCTTTTTGGATTTAAGACTGACAAATTTTAGGGATATACCAATGTCATTTATCATTTCCGCGATCGCCTCACTCGTCTCAATATTGGTATTTCTGAATAGTAAACGCTTTGTCGATAATCGCACTGCTCAATTAGTGATTAAGGCGATCGCAGGATTAATTGCCTTAATCACCACGATAAATGCCCTGAGCCGCTTAATTATTGTCATACCTGCGGGAAATGTTGGCGTAGAAGATTTTCAGGGCAAAGTTAGCGATCGCACCTTACCCGCAGGTATTCATGTGATTAATCCGTTTACTGATGTGGTGCAATTTTCAACGCGATTGCGCGATCTTAAAGAAGAAATTGCGGCAACATCCAAAGAAGGCTTGGCTTTAGGAATTGATATTAGTCTGCAATATCGAATTGATCCTGCCAAAGCTGCGAGTATTTATCAAAATATCGGGATCGAAGAGCGGGAAATTTTAGTTTCGCGATTTCGTTCGATTTCTCGTGAAATTGTCTCTGGCTATCCAGCCGAAGCTGTATATGCGACTAAGCGCGAAGAAATCAGCCTCAAACTTGCCGACAAATTGCGATCGCAACTTGCCCCGCTAGGATTTATCGTCGATGAAGCCTTATTGCGTGATGTGAAAGTACCTGAAACCTTGCAAGCAGCTATTCAGCAACGGTTGAAGGCGGAACAGGAAAATTTGCAAATGAAGTTTGTGCTTGAAAAAGAAACTCAAGAAAGCGATCGCAAACGGATTGAAGCGAAAGGGCGGGCTGATGCTCAAAAAATCTTAGCGGATGGACTCACGCCTGCGGTTTTGCAATTGAGATCAATTGAGGCAAATGAAAAGTTATCATTATCGCCAAATTCTAAGATTTTGATTCTTGGCAATGGTCAAAGCACACCCTTAATTTTGCCAATTGATCGCGAAGCCAACAGGTCAGTTACACCAACTCCATAAAACTATTGCCGTGTTTAACCAAATCCAGATTTTTTGGAGAAGCCCCGCTTTGCGGAGCTTCTCCAAAAAATCTGGATTTGGAGTTACTCAAACTGTTAAAATTTTCACAAGGTTTAATAAAATTCTTTACAGTTTTAGTCATAAAACGCAGACAGGATCGCAAATAGTGAGAATTGCCGTAGATGCGATGGGTGGTGACTTTGCCCCACGCGAAGTGATTGAAGGAGCGATATTAGCTCAGACTCAGTTAAATGT
>JAJAZG010000261.1 GCA_026785865.1 Pseudanabaena sp. CAN_BIN31 | reverse complement strand
CTATATAACAGTCTTGGACAAGCTTATGAAGATGCTATTCGTTATAAAGAAGCAGAAGCTCCCTATCAAAAAGCACTAGACTTATACAAGCAACAATTTGGCGATCGCCATCCCGATGTCGCCACTAGTCTCAACAACCTCGCATCGCTGTACAATTCGCAAGGGAGATATGAAGAAGCAGAACCACTCTTCAAACAGGCGCTCTTATTGAGGCAAGAATTTTTAGGCGATCGCCATCCCTATGTCGCCACCAGTCTCAACAACCTCTCATTGCTGTATCGTTCGCAAGGGAGATATGCAGAAGCGGAACCACTCTTAAAACAAGCGCTCTTATTGAGGCAAGAACTGTTAGGCGTTGGCGGAGCCTCTCCAGAGGAGACTCGCCATCCCGATGTCGCCACCAGCCTCAACAACCTCGCAGGGCTATGCTATTCGCAAGGGAGATATGCAGAAGCGGAACCACTCTATCAACAAGCGCTCTTATTGAGGCAAGAACTGTTAGGCGATCGCCATCCCGATGTCGCGGGTAGTTTGTATAATTTAGCAGCGCTCTATCACAATATGAAAAGACCTTCCGAAGCGCTAAACCTTATCCAGCGAGCAATTCAAATCTATGAGCAAACTCTAGGTGTAAATCATCCAAATACCCAAGCTGCCCTCATTTGGTTACAGACGATCCAAAAGGCGCTGTAAAATTAGCTCAGCCCCCAATTCATCAAATAACTCGACTATGACCATCAAAGAACAACTCATTCAAGAAGTAGAAGCATTCCCTGACGCACTCCTATCCGAAGCCCTCGACTTTGTACTATTCCTCAAAACTCGTTACCTCGATCCAGAAATCACCACCGAAGAAAAAGCCGAGATCCTTGCTGCTCAAGCCGCCTATAAACTAGGAGACTATCTCACCCTCGAACAATATGAAGCAAATCAGGTATGAGCTATCAAATTATTATCCCCAAACCAGTCCAAAAACAACTAGATAGCTTACCGAAAACTCAACGCGATCGGGCCATTGTAGCAATGCGATCGCTTACCAATGAGCCACGACCAACTGGAGTCAAAAAACTCAAGGGATATGATGAAACTTATCGCATCAGATTTGGTGACTATCGTGTCATTTACAAAGTTCAAGACAAAGAGCTAATCATTCTGTTACTGAGTGTTAGCCACCGCAAAGAAGCTTACTAAGCGTAAGAATGATCCAAAATAATTCTGATGAGTTAGTGGAGCTAATACAGCAAACGATGACTGACAACTAACGAGAGGTTCAGATCCCCGACTTTTTGGGTGAATGATAAAGGTGATTTTTGATCGCAAAGAAAAAGTTGGGGAACTTTGAATTTAGCGATCGAGGAAAGGAAAAAGGAGATTTCTGGGCTAGTTTCGTTGATGCTATCTTAGGATTAGGCGAAAAGCGATATGGCTCGAATCATAAGCGATTACGTCTATAATGTGAATGCTATAGAAAAACACGCCCGATGCCGAGAAAAATCAGAGAATTAAAAAGTCAAATTGCCCGTGAAGGTTTCTTATACTTACCCAAACGAGGTAAAGGCAGTCACGAGCGTTGGAAGCATCCCCTGATTAGCAAAACAATGACAATTTCTGGAAAAGATGGTGATGATGTTCCTTTCTATCTAGAGAAACAACTACAACAACTATTAAAAGAAATAGAACAAATTCTTAGAGAGCAAAGAGATGAATAGATATAGTATGATCCTAGAATGGTCGGACGAAGACAACCTTTATTTGGTGACAATTCCCGAATTTAGCGACCTAGTTCTCATGCCCTGCACCCAAGGCAAAACCCGCACCGAAGCCATCCGCAACGGCGAAGAAGTAATTGAGATGTATCTAGAATCTTGGCAAGCCGAAGGCATCCCCTCACCTCAACCGCACTTACTGCAATTGGCTTAAATATCGAAAGCGCTAAACCGATTAAGGAAAATGGAAAAGGGTAAAAGGAAAAAAGGGGATAAGGTTCTGCCCTAAAAGCACAGCTAACCAAGAACTAAAATTCTGGGCTGCAAAGAATAAAGTCAGTTAAAACTGACTGAGAAACCCCTCAAAATTGTATTTAACCCGTTTCAACGGGTTTGAGCTTTCAGCCCGCAATCTATTGCAGGGCTTCTAATTGCCAGTTGATACCCTTTGCTATTCACCCATCACCAGAAACTTTAACTGTGGAGTATCAGCGCGATCGCATCCTAATTTTAACCCAGCCAATTTTCCACAACCAAACTTGGCACACGCAAAAACTCACGCACATTCGCAGTAACAACCGTTAAATTCAAAGCTAAACCATGCGCCGCAATCAGTAAATCATTAGCTCCAATCGGTATTCCCTCCCGTTCCAAATATGCCCGAATCTCAGCATAATGAAACTCAATTGGCGACTCAAGCGGCAACACCGCAATCACCTCCAGAATTTGATCCACTTGTTGCCTTAAACGCAGCGAACTATTCTTTTCTGCACCAAACCGCAACTCAGAAGCAACAACAATACTCGTGCATATTCTAGCCTCTCCAACTTCAGCAATGCGTTGAGCAATTTTCCCAGATGGATGTTTCACCAAATCCGAAACAATATTTGTATCCAACAGATAGAGATAAGTCATCGCTAAAATTGAATATCATCAAGTGGAAGTAAGCCTTCATCAACACTAGGAAAATCTTCATCAATATCTGGCAGAGTTGCCAACAATTCCAACAAAGATCTCTTCTTAAATGGCTCAATAATTAATCTCTCCCCATCTTTCCGAATCACCACATCATTACTAGGCATTTCAAAAGCATGAGGGATATTTAAAGTTTGATTGCGTCCGTTATGAAATAATCGAACTTGATATTGACTAATCATGGTTTTCATTTTACTCCACCTGCGATAGTAAAGTCTGACCTTTAGTATAGCTCCATTAACTCGCTAATGGAGTAATTAAGCAAATTGATTTGAAGCAATCTCATGACGCTCCTGTACCCTTAACATAAACTTACTCCAAAGGACTAATAGTAATAGATTGAAGTTCTTGAAACTTTAATTGTGGGAGATTTGCGCGATCGCATCCTAATTTTAACCCAGCCAATTTTCCACAACCAAATTTGGCACACGCGAAAACTCACACACATTCGCAGAAATAACCGTTAAATTCAAAGCTAAACCATGCGCCGCAATCAGTAAATCATTCGCTCCAATCTACTTGTTGCTTTAAACGCAGCGAACCATTTTTTTCTGCCCCAAACCGCAACTCAGAAGCAACAATAATACTCGTGCATATTCTAGTCTCTCCAACTTCAGCAATGCGTTGAGCAATGTCTACAGCCACATTAATTGGCATCACCCTTTCGTAAAGGGTATATTCAAGAGCTAATATTTAGGACGCTTGGAGAGTAAAAACATAGCGATCGCGCCAATTACAAAACCGCTAATATGCGCCAAATATGCCACACCTGGTAAATTAGGATTCGCCATTGCTGCATAAACAGTCTGACCCGCAATCCATAAACCTAGAAACACAGCCGCAGGGATGGGAATCGCGGTTATAAAAAATCCGAGAAATACTAAACTCAAAATCCTTGCGCGGGGAAACCTAACTAGATATGCACCCATAATTCCAGATATTGCGCCACTTGCGCCCACCATCGGAATGATCGACATTGGAGCCGTCATCACTTGCACGACTCCAGCAAAGGCTCCACAAATTAAGTAGAAAAACAAAAACTTCCAATGCCCAAGTTGATCTTCGATGTTATTGCCAAATAGATAGAGAAACCACATATTCCCTACTAAGTGGAAGATATTGGCATGGAGAAATTGTGATGAGATTAAGGCGATCGCCTGTCTTGAGGGATTAGCGATGAATTCCTTTGGTACTAAAGCCCAATTCCCAATCCATTCGCCTAGTTGAAAATTTGGCAAACTGGTCTGATATCCAAATATCAGAACGTTGATCAGGATCAATGTATAGACGACTATAGAAGTATCTTGAGTCGGATTATCATCATGTAAAGGAAACATTGCTAACCATGAGCGACATATGTATAGATTTTAGCAATATCTCCATCCTAACTACGAAACGAGTTTTAGACTTACAGCAGATTGCGAATAAAATAACCACAATATTTTTATAAAAGCCCTGCTTCGCGGGGCTTTTACAAAAAATCTGGATTTAGTTTCGGCGCAAAGCGTTGTAGCATCACCAAAAGCAAGGAACCAAATTAAAAGTTTACTCGTCTTCTTGGACATATTGGGGGGCAACTTAATGACTTTAATAAATGTGGAGATTAATTAATCATGCAATGGTCACAAAAAACCGCTTTGGTACTTTGTACTCTAGCCTTAGGTAGCAGCACTTTGCTATCCAGTGTAGAAGCGAAAAAGCCTAATAAAGTCAAACCCGAAAAAAACACTGTAACAACTACAACTTCCATCCAGTCGCTCAATCTCACCTCAGTCCAGCGTACTCAAATTCTAGAAATCATTCGTGGTACAAGTACATCTAGTTATCTGATCACTGATAGCTTGCGTCAGCAAATCTCTGCTCAAGTCAGTTCTTTACCATCAGGAATTCAGAAAAATTTATTGCGTGGTAAAGGGCTGCCCCCTGGGATCGCGAAGAAGGTTTTACTTCCTGTAACTGTTGTCAGATATATAAATTTACCTGCTAGTACCAATATTGTGGTTGTTGGCTCAAATATAGTTGTCATTGATCCGATTAAAAATATTATCCTCGATATTATCTCGAATATTTTCTAAAGATAAATAGAAAGAAAAGGAGAAGCAAAGCTTCTCCTTTTCTTTCTATTTATTCCATATCGTCTAGTTTGATGCGCGGATCGACTGCCTTGAGCAGTAAATCACCGATGAGATTGCCGACAACTAACATCAAAGTCCCAAGCATCAGCCCCGCCATGACTAAATTAGTATCTTTTTCTTTAGTCGCATCCAAAAGTAATTTCCCTAAGCCTGGCCAACTAAAAAAGAACTCGGTAATAAAAGCGCCGCCCAACAATCCGCCAAATTCAAATCCTAACAAAGTAATTAAAGGGTTAATCGCATTACGCAGCGCATGGACATAGATCACCTTACTTTCGGGCAAACCTTTCGCACGAGCAGTTTTGATATAGTCTTGGCGCAACACATCTAGCAAACTGCCGCGCATAATTCTTTGCAATCCTGCAAAACTAACTACGGTCAAAGTCAAGACTGGCAAGATCATATGATGTCCGATATCGAGAAATTTACCCAAAGGCGAGAGATCGGCAAAACCAATACTCGTCATGCCGCCGACAGGAAACCAACCTGTATTTTGGGCGACCATCAGCAATAAAATCGCTAGTACAAAACTAGGAAAACCTTGAGTGGCATAACTTAATACTTGGATTAGGCGATCGCTCCAAGTGTTTTGCTTGACCGCGCTATAAATGCCGAGGGGAATTGCGATTAGCCAAGTTGTCACCAACGAGGCAAGGGACATGATTAGCGTATTCCCAGCCCGTTCCACAATTAACGGCGTGACAGGCGCTAAACCTTGACAACGAACGCCTAAATCACCACCTAAAGTAT